>CAXICH010000113.1:0-7056 GCA_964022245.1 uncultured Alphaproteobacteria bacterium | reverse complement strand
CGATGATGACGGCGCCGTCGACGATCAGGCCGAAGTCGAGCGCGCCGAGGCTCATCAGATTGCCCGAGGTCCCCGTCCGCACCATGCCGGTGATGGTCATCAGCATGGTGATCGGGATGACCGCCGCCGTGATCAGGGCGGCGCGGATGTTTCCGAGCAACAGGAACAGGACGACGACGACCAGCAGGGCACCTTCCAGCAAGTTTTTCTCGACTGTGTGGATGGCGCGATCGACCAGGTCCGTCCGGTCATAGACCGGCGATGCGGTCACCCCGTCGGGTAGCGCGCGCGCCGCCTGTTCCAGACTGACGGCGGCGGCCCGGGCCACCACGCGGCTGTTTTCGCCCGCCAGCATCAAGACCGTGGCGAGCACGGTCTCCTTGCCGTCTTCGGTCGCGGCTCCGGTGCGCAACTCTTCGCCCATGCCCACGTCCGCGACATCGGCGATCCGGATCGGAACACCGCCCCGGGTGGCGATGACGACGCTGCCGAGATCCTCGGTCGTCGAAGCCTGGCCCGGCACGCGGATCAGATACTGCTCACCGTAGCGCTCGACATAGCCGGCCCCGACATTGGCGTTGTTGTTGTTCAGCGCATCGACGACTTCGGCCATGGTCACGCCATAGGCCGACAGTCGTTCGGGCTGGGGCGTCACATGATACTGGCGCTCGTAACCGCCGATCGTATTGACCTCGGTGACGCCCTTGGTGTTGCGCAACTGGGGCCGGATCACCCAGTCCTGCAGGGTTCTCAAATCCTCGGTCGTATAGGGCTGGCCGTCCGGACGACGGGCGTCCGGCGCGGCGTCGATCGTATACATGAAGATCTCGCCCAGGCCTGTGGCGATCGGGCCGAGTTCGGGCGTGACGCCGGGGGGAAGCTGGCTGAGCGCGTTCTGCAGCCGCTCGTTGACCAGTTGGCGCGCGAAATAGATGTCGGTGCCGTCGTCGAAGATGACGGTGACCTGGCTCAACCCGTAGCGTGAGACCGAGCGCGTATATTGCAGGCCGGGCACGCCCGCCACCGCCGTCTCGACAGGGAAGGTGATGCGTTGCTCGGCCTCCAGGGGCGAATAGCCGGGAGCCTCGGTGTTGATCTGGATCTGGACGTTGGTGATGTCGGGCGTGGCGTCGATGGGCAGGCGCTGGAAGCTCCAGACCCCGACCGCGCAGGCCAGAAGGACGAGCGCCATGACGACCCAGCGGAACCGGATCGACAGCGCGATGATGCGTTCAAGCATGATGGTCGCGCCCCCTAGTGGTCATGGCTCGCGCCGGACTTGTCGATGTCCGCGCGAATGAGGAAGGCACCGTCGACGACGTATTCGGTTCCGGGTTCAAGCCCGCCGAGGACCTCGGTCCATTCGTCGGTTCGACGCCCCAGTTCGAGCATCCGCACCTCATAGGTGTTGCCGACCCTGGCGTAGACGACCTGGAAATCCCGGAACGGCTGGATGGCCTTGGTCTGGACCGCCAGCGGCACCTCGCCCTGACCGACCTGGACCGTGCCGCTGACCCCCAGACCCGGCCGCCAGACGCCGCCCTGGTAGGGGAGCGCGACGTGGGCGACCAGTGTCTGGCTCATGGGGTCACTGGACGGCAGCACGGCCTCGATGACGCCAAGCGCGCGGTGATCCCCGGCCAGGCTTGTGACCTCCACGCGTTGCCCGACCCGGACGCGCTCTGCGTCGCGCGGATAGAGGAAGAACTCGGCGTGCAGACGGGTCGGATCGCCGATGGTCAGCATCGGCTCGCCATTGCCGGTAATGGCTCCGGGGTTGGCATTCTTGGCCGTGATCATCCCCGAAATCGGGGCCGTGACGGAATAGGTCTGCAGGCTTTCGCTGGATTCGACCCGGGCGAGGACCTGTCCACGCCGGACGCGATCGCCGAGCTGGACCGACATGGCCATGACGCGACCGGGATAGCGGGCATGGACCTCACTCTGGCCCTCCGGCGTGATCTCGACCCGGCCGCTAAGCGGCAGGCTCTCGCCCAGGACTGCTCCGCCGGCTCTCTGGGTGGTTACGCCGCCCGCCCGGGCGGCATCGGCGGTGATGGTGGTGCGCCCTTCATAGGACTCATAGCTCCAGCGGTGCTGGCGTCCGGCATGGGCGGCGGCGACTGTCACGTCGAAGGAGTGGGGCTCGAAGACCACGCCCGGGGCCGCGAGGTAGTCGTTCTCGGCGGTGAAGACGAACCGGTCGGTCTTGGGACCCAGTCGACCCAGGGTGATGCTGGCCTGGACCTGGCGCGGATCGAGGGGCTTGTCCTTGAGATAGGGATAGAGCCGGAACAGTGGCTCCGGACCATCCTCATAGATGGTGACCTCCAGTGCGAAATCACCGTCTCGCAGCATCCGTCCGCGATGGGGGCCACGCTCATAGTCGCCCGCTGCGACCTCGCCTTCGGCTTTTTCCGCTGAACCGCCGGGACCGCAGGCGGAGACGACGACGGCAACGGCAAACAGGGCGGCGGCGATGATCCGCCGCGATGGGGTGTGAGGGGTCATGAACGGATCTCCAGGCCCAGCAGGGGGGCATGCGCGCCGGTCAGCCGGTCAAGGCGGGCGCGATCAATGTGAAACTGTTTGAGAACGGCGACACGCCGGGCCCGGGTCGCGAGCAGCGCCGTCTGGGCGGAGATCACGTCGTTGTAGGTGAAGCCGCCGCGCGCGAAACCTTCGCGAACGAGAACGACGGCGCGCTCGGCCTGGGGCAGGGTCTCCTCGGCGATCCGCTGTGCTTCCATCGCCCGTGAGGCGAGCAGCACCTGAAGCCGCGCGATCTCGCGTTCCCGGTCCAGCCGAAGCGCGGCCATGTCGGCCTCGGCCGCGACCCCCTCGAACCTGGCCCGTTCGATGGCCCCCTCATTGCGGTCAAAACGACCGAGCGGAATGGAGCCGCCGACCACCAGGCCGAGGTCCTGGCCCTCCCAGAAATGCCGGACGCCCACACTGACGGTGGCGTCCGGCATGGCACGAGCCTGTTCCACCCGAACCCGGGCCAGGGCGACATCGCGCTGCGCCGACAGAACCGCGAGATCGATCTCGGAGGCGGGGCCGGCCGCCTTGCGCGCGGCGCTGGTGTCTTCGAAATCGGCAGGATCAAGCGAGAAGGTCGAGGTGCCGATCCAGAAGCGTCCGAGCGTGGCGCGGGCCAGCCGGGCCTCAATCCCGGCCTGATCAAAATCGATCTGGGCCTGCGCCAGCTCGGCCTCGGCGCGAGCGCCCGCGAACAGGGGGTCGCGGGCCATGTTCACGCGGCGCTGCACTTCCGCCTGAAAGCGTTCCGCCAACGCCAGTCGCTCGCGAGCGATCTCCAGTTCGGCTCCGGCGGCCAGAGCGTCGACCCAGGCGCGCTGCACCTGCTCCAGCCGGTCCAGCCTCCGCACGGCGGCTTCGGCCTGGACCACGGCGGCTTCACCGCGCGCCAGGGCCACCCTCGCCGGTCGGTCGCCGCCTCGCTCGAAACGCTGCTCGTAGGACAGGGTCGTTTCGGTTCGGTCGATGATATTGCCCCCGCCCAGTGTGGGCAGGTTTTCGACCATCAGACCAAGGCTCGGGTTGGGGCGGACATCGGCCTGACGCACGGCGGCATCGCCGGCGCGGGCGCGGGCTTCACCCCCGGCGAGCGCCGGGTCGACGTCGGCGGCCCGCGCGAGGGCGTCGAGCAACGACAGGGCCGGCGCGTCCACGGCAGTGAGGGGCGGCTGCTGCGCCAGGGCGGTATGAGACGGCAGGGCCGCCAGCGAGAGCGCAAGCGCCGAAACGGCCGCCATGCGCGCCCACGATCCGGCAGCGCCGGCATTCGGGGTTTTCAAGGATATCTCCGGGAAACAGATTGCGCGCGCAGCCGAAAGGCTGCGCAGGTTCAGATGACCGTGCGCATCCGTTTCGGAGGATATTCGGGGCCGTCGCCGTCGTGGTTCGGCCGCGACGGATCGCCGGCGGACCAATGCTGACCTGTGGTCGATCGAAGGATCGCCTTCACACCGTGGCCGGCTTCCGGGACGGCGTTCGGGCTGTCGCCGGTCGCGGCGTGGTGATGACCCGTGGGTCGGGTCTCGCCGGTATCCGGTTCTTCGCCGCCGGCTGCGTCAGTCTCGGTCGCAGGCTTGGGCGCGACATGGACGTGAAGCGGGTCGTGGTCTGCATCGAACGCGCTGCCGGGGGAGGCGATCGGCGGCCAGTCGAACGTATGGGCGATCCGATGCCCGGTCTGTGACGCCCCATAGAGGCTCGTCACCGCCAACAAGGCGGCGCAAAAGCTCACGCAAAGGGTGCGAAACAATCGGGACAATGGGGGCTCCTGCTTCGGGCCATAAAGCGCGTCGCCGGGCGTGGCAACGGCCAAGTTGACGCGGCCTGGCCCGGCGCCCGGGGGGCCAATCCAGGGGCCCCGATCTTCCGCTCGTCGCCACCGCCGCGCAGGGCGCCGCGGGTCTAGAGGTCCGTCCGGAGTGAGGGATCTATGGATTTGCGCCAGTCCTCGCCGACCCGGGCGGCGTCGGCGAATTCGGGCCAGCGAGCCACGGCGTCGCGAACTTTCTGTACGATCGCGCGCGCCCGGCGGGCGTTGATCGACGCGACGCGGGCGCTGGCGTCGAAGTCGTCCAGGGTGAAGCCGTCGCGTTTGCCGTTCATCGACATCTGGTGGCGCGCCGTCCAATCGCCCGCCGGATTGTAGCTCCAGGTGATGTCGAAGGCCGGCGACAGGCTCCAGGTGCCGGCCCTGTCCATCAGGAAGGCGATGTTCTTGACGTGATCGTCCTGGTTGCGGGCGACGATGTTGAAGGCCATGCGCCGAAACTGCTCTTCGAGCGCCTCCATCGGCAGCCCGAGACGACGCATGACGAACAGCGCCTGTTCGTACGAATAGGCGTTCTGGTCGTTGAAATCGAAGTGGGCGAGGGCGGCGAGGGACTGCATGTGCAGCTTTCCGCCGCCGGGAAGGCGGTCGAACCGCCTGGTCATGAAATGCCGCCGGCCGCCTTCTTCGAGCAGACGGCATTCGGCCACCTGGACCCCGGCTGCGGCGGCCATCCGGGAATAGGCGTATTCGACCGCCCCATAGCCTTGCGGATCGGTCAACTCCTTGTCCTTGTTGCCCCTCACGCCATCGAATTTCAGCAGCCAGTAGTCGAAGCCGTCGCCGGCCTCGACCTGGCCTGAGCGGACTTCATTGGTTTCGGCGTTCCAGGCGATGACCGCCTTGGCGCGGGCGCCGCCGGCTGAGGTGCCGACCCGCAGGATGTCGCGCAGAGCCTCGGCCTTGGTCTCATCGGCGAATGAGGAGCGCAGGTCGTTGCGATGGGTCAGGACTTCCGACGCCAGCTCGACCAGGGCGTCGAGCTTGATCCGGGTCGCAGCCTTGCGGCGCGGGCCCTTGGCCGGGGCGAACTCCAGGGCGCCCATGCCGCGCTCGCCGGTGTAGCAAAGCCGTTCGACCGCGTTAAAGCTCTCGGGCGTCCGGCCCTGGGTCGCGAGCCAGGCGTCGATCAGCGTGTTGCCGTACTTGTCGGGCAGGGCGTCGGCCAGCATCCCCGGCAGGCCGTGGAAGCTGCGCGGGTTGAGGTCCGGGAAGCTATGGATCTCGGGGCCCAGGGGCATCATCAGCGGCGCCGGCTGGATGCCACTGGTGATGAAGGCGGGCGCATAGGCGAAGGCGGCGACGTCGGCGCCGTCTTCCAGGGACACGGCGCCGATGCGTCTTCCCCACAGACGGACCTCGGCGATGGTCGTCATTGTTCGTCGCCCCAGGCCCAGGGCCTCCCGGCTCCAGCGCCTTCGTCGGGGTCCGGCCGGGCGCGCTGTCGGGTCTTGCCGTGACGTTCCAGCAGATCGATAGGATTGGGCGGGCTCTGAGGCAGGAGCCGGTCGAGACCGTCCAGCTTGTCCAGGGCCCGAAGGCAGCGCACCAGATTGGCGGACTGGGTCGAGGCCCCGCCCTCGAGGCGCTCGACCGTTCGCTTGGACACTCCTGCGGCTTGAGCGAACTGGGCCTGGGTCATCTGTCGCGCGAGTCGCGCTTCAGCGATCCTGCGGCCAAGCTCCGCGAGGGCTGCGTCATCAGTGGTCAGGCTCGATATCTTCATAATTCGCCACTTTCGGCGAGTAAGATATCGATACCAAGTTAATTCGTCAATATTGGCGACTTGTGAAAATCCAAATCGCACGATCTAATTCGCCTATTATGACGACTTATATGATGTTTTTCTGCTCTAATCGCCAAAAATGACGACTTGCAGGACCGTGGCGCGCAACGGTCTGGCGCTCAGGCCTTAGCCTGAGGACCGTAAACAAGGGGCCGCCTTCAGTGGGGCGGTCGAGCCGTCCTGGGTGACGACGTCCGGGCGAAGCCGATCACAAGGACGGCGATGGTCAGAAGCTGAACGGCCAAGCCCTCGACCGTCGGATAGAGGCCGAGGATCTCGATCCGCGGGATCCAGGCGAGCGGGTGGATATCGAGCCAGCCCGCCTCCTGCAGCGCCGCCACTCCCTTGCCGATGAGAACGACCGACAGGACGGCCATGAGGATCGAGCTCCACGAGAAAAACCGGCCGATGGGCAGGCGTTTGCTGTAGGCCAGTAGCGCCCAGGCGATCACCGCCAGGATCGCCACGGCGGTCAGGGCACCGGCGAGCATGCCGACATGGCCCCCCTGGCTCCAGATCGCCGCATAGAACAGGATGGTCTCGAACACCTCCCGGTAGACCACGACGAAGGCGAGCAGGAACAGGAACCAGGCCGACCGCCTCGAGAGGGCCCTGGACAGCTTGTCGCGGATATAGGTCTGCCAGGCGTCGGCATGCGACTTGCCGTGCATCCAGATACCGACAGAGACGAGCACGACAGCGGCCAGAAGTGAGCCGAACCCTTCGGTGAGCTCCCGGCTGGCGCCGCTGACGGAGATGAAGAAGGTCGCGGCCGCCCAGGTCGCGCCGCCGGCGACCAGCGCGGCCACCCAGCCGCCGTGGACGTAGGGCAGCACCTCGGGCCGATCGGCCTTCCTGAGGAAGGCGATCATCGCCACCACGATGAGCAGAGCTTCCAGTC
>CAXICH010000112.1:0-7095 GCA_964022245.1 uncultured Alphaproteobacteria bacterium | reverse complement strand
TCCAGTCCGTCCTGCGAGCGATAGATCGTCTGTTTCATGCGTTTACCACCGGCGCTCGAAATGACGCCGCAGCAGGATGGCGGCAGCGTTCATCACGATCATGAAGGTCAGGAGAACCATGATGGCGGCGGCGGTCCGTTCGTGGAACGCGCGCTCCGAGGCATTCTCCCAGATGTAGATGAGGGACGGCAGGGCGCCGCTGGGCTCGGTGATCGAACCGGCGATGCCCGGAATGAAGCTGACCATGCCGATCAGCAGCAGGGGCGCGGTCTCGCCCAGCGCATGGGCCAGCGAGATGATCGCCCCGGTCATCACCCCCGGCAGGGCCAGCGGCAGCACATGCTGGAACACTGTCTGGGTGCGGCTGGCGCCCATCGCCAGCGCCGCCTCGCGGATCGACGGCGGCACGGCCTTCAGCGACGACCGCGTGGCGATGATGATGGTCGGCAGGGCCATCAGCGCCAGCACCAGACCGCCGACCAGCGGCGACGAGCGCGGCAGGTGCATCCAGTTGATGAACAGCGCCAGACCCAGCAGGCCGTAGACGATCGACGGCACGGCGGCGAGGTTGTTGATATTCACCTCGATCAGGGCGCTCAGCCGGTTCCTCGGGGCGAACTCCTCCAGATAGACCGCCGCCGCCACGCCGATGGGAATGGCCAGGAACGCCGTCACCATCAGCATCAGTGCCGAACCGACGACTGCGCCGAGGACGCCGGCCAGCTCCGGCTCGGTCGAGTCGCCGCTGGTGAACAGCCGGCCATTGAAGTGGGCGCGGACATTGCCGTCCGCCTCCAGTTCGTCCAGCCATCCGATCTGCTGATCCGTCAGGCGGCGCTGTTCGGCCGGGGTCTCGATCGAGATCTCGTCCTTGAAATACAGGTCCGCCTCATCCGACACCGGCACGTCAAAGGTCACCGTCTGTCCAATCAGCGAGGGATCTTCGGACACCCGCCGGGCGATCTCGAACTTCAGCTCGGACGAGAACAGGCCGCGCATCTCTGCCGCGAGCGGGCCGGCCGCATCGCCTTCCAGGCCCCGGCTGGTCAGCTGCTGCTGCGCCACCATCTGCTCGAAATTGGTGCCCTGCGGGTAGGCCGGGTCAATACTGACCGGGTCCAGGTAGACCGGCACCGACACCTCATGGGCATAGAAGGCCGTATGCCCCTGATCGATAATCCGGCCCAGCAGCAGGGCCAGGAAGGCCACGGCCACGGCGATGGCCAGAATGCCATACAGGCGGAAGCGCGCCTCTCGGGCATAGCGCCGCTTCAGCCCGCCTCTCAGCCGGTCCATGCGGGTCGCCGTCATCGCGTCGCGGGTCTCAGTCATACTGCTGCCGATACGTCTGGACGATGCGCTGGGCCACGATGTTCAGGCCCAGAGTGACGAGGAACAGGGTCAGACCCAGACCGAAGGCCGCCAGGGTCTTGGTCGAGTTGAACTCCTGGTCGCCGGTCAGCAGGGTCACGATCTGCACCGTGACCGTCGTCACCGTGTCCAGCGGATTGAGCGTCAGGCGCGCGGCAAGGCCAGCCGCCATGGTCACGATCATGGTCTCGCCAATGGCCCGCGACATGGCCAGGAGCAACGCCCCGGCGACCCCGGGCAGGGCGGCCGGCATCAGCACCCGGCTGACGGTCTCGGACTTGGTGGCGCCCATGGCATAGGACCCGTCCCGCAACGACTGCGGCACGGCATTGAGGATGTCGTCGGACAGCGAGCTGACGAACGGGATCAGCATGATCCCCATGACCGCACCGGCCACCAGCGCCATCTGGTTCTGGACCAGCATCAGATACTGGCCCAGCCCGTCCAGCGGTCCGCCGACCAGCCAGCGCCCGATCGTATTGAAAAACTCGCGGAAGGCCGGGCCTACGGTCAGGGCGGCGAAGAAGCCGTAGACGACGGTCGGCACCCCGGCCAGAATCTCCAGCACCGGCTTGATGATCGCCCGGCTGGCGGGCCCCGCGTATTCCGACAGATAGATGGCCGCGAACAGGCCGACCGGCGCCGCCACCGCCATGGCGATCAGCATGATCAGGAAGGTGCCGGCAAACAGCGGCAGGGCCCCGAACGCCCCCGTCGACCCGACCTGGTCCGCACGGATGGCCGTCTGCGGGCTCCACTGGGTGCCGAACAGGAACTCGGGCAGCGGCACGGCCGAGAAGAAGCGCGTCGCATCGATCAGCAGCGAGGCGATGATGCCGATGGTCGTCAGCACCGCGATTGCCGAACAGACCAGCAGCAGGCCGACAATCCAGCCCTCCACCCGGTTGCGCGCCCGGAAATCCGGCCGGATGCGCAGGAAGGCGATGATCCCCCCCATGAGCCCGACCAGGATCGCCCCTGCGGCCCCGGCCCAGTTCAGCGTCGTTTCGATCCGGTCCTTGCGCGCCCCTTCGTCCGCCAGATGTTGAGCCAGCTCCGGCTCCCAGATCGCCTGGGCGGGCTGTCCGTCCGCGACCCGGGCGGCATCGGCGACAAAGGCGTTCTTGCGGAAGGACTCGAGGCTGGCCACGGCCTCGGGCTGACCGGTCTGGACCAGCTGCCGGGTGATCGGCCCCGACAGGATCGACAGGGCGACCAGAACCAGCACCGCCGGTGCCGCCACCCAGATCAGGGTATAGGCGCCATGCTGCGCGGGGCGGGAATGGGGGCGCTCCCGACCTGTCAGCCGGGCGGCGCGACGGGTGGCCCGCCGCTGGCCCAGCACAAAGGCCACCGCCGCCAGCAGGATCACGATCAGAAGGACGGTCAGGGTCATCAAGGTCCGCGATACGGGGAATCAGACCGCAATCCTGCAGTCATCAAAAGTGCGCGGACCCTGCCCGTGATTGGTCAGCGGATTACGACGGGTCGATGACAGTTCGGTTACACCGTCGGGGTCTGGAGACTGGCGGGCCGTCCGGACAGGGGAAAGAAGGCGGTGAAGGCCGCGCCCTCACCCGGAAGGCTCTCGACCAGCAGGCCGCCGCGGTGCCGGTTGACGATGTGTTTGACGATCGCCAGCCCCAGTCCGGTTCCGGGGCGGTCGCCCCCGCTCTTCTGACCCTCGACGCGATAGAAGCGCTCTGTCAGGCGCGGCAGATGCTCGCGCGACAGGCCCGGACCGTGGTCCCGTACCGTCACAGCCGCATAGGTCAGGCCGTCGTCCCGGTCCGGAGTCAACAAGGGCAGGCGCGCCGCCCCGGGCATGCGCGCAGCCGCTGCGACGGCCGGGGTAAGCCCGGTGCGGATCTCGACCTCGATCCGGCCGTCGCGCGGCGAGTATTTGATCGCATTGTCGATCAGGTTCTGGATCACCTGGACGATCTCGTCCCGTTCCCCCTTGATGCGGATTGCCGCCTCGGGCGCGTCGACCGCGATCTGGACGCCATGATCGCGCGTCAGCACGCTCAGGGCATCGACCACGTCCGCGGTGGCCCGCCCGAGGTCCAGATGCCCTGACGGTGGCACGTGTTCATTGAGCTCGATCCGGCTGAGCGACAGCAGATCGGCCACGAGGCGCGTCATCCGCTCGGCCTGGGCCGCCATGATGTCGAGGAACCGGTCGCGCGCTACCGAATCCTCCCGGGCGTGTCCCTTCAGCGTCTCGATAAAACCGGACAGCGAGGCCAGCGGGGTTCGCAGCTCGTGGCTGGCATTGGCCAGAAAGTCGACGCGCATCAGCTCCATCCGGCGCACATCGGTCTCGTCGCGCAGCATGACGAGGGCCTGGGTCTGCGAGTCCGAGCCGGGCAGTGGCCGGGTCACCGCCCGCCAGTGACGGGCCTGAACCCCGCCCGAATCGAAATCGGTCTCGCGGCTCACCCCCCCGAACAGGGCCTCGTCGACCGCCTCCAGCAGACCGGGATCGCGCAGGGCCGATACCAGAATCGCCCCTTCGCGCGGAATCCGCAGCAGATCACGCGCCGCCCGGTTCGCCAGCAGAATGCGCCGACCGGCCATGTCGTCCGGCTCCCCTCCCCGGACGACCATCATGGGATCGGTGACGGTCTCGAACACCTCTTCCAGCAGGGTGGACTGCCCCTCGGCCCGGGCCTCCGCGCGGCTGTCGGCGACCATGGCAGTCGTCGGTTGCCCCCGGTCAGGCCGCTGGCGGGCCACCATCCATGTGCTGATCGCGACCAGCAGGGCCCCTGCCAGCAGGGGCGGCGCATTCCCCGGATCGTAGACCGCCAGCGCCAGCAGGATCAGGACGGCCAGCCCTCCCGAGGCCCCGGCCGTCCACAGTCGCGACCCGGGCGAAGGGGCGACGGGCGAAGGGTCCTGGGTGTCGGGCATGCCCTGTGATGCGCGTGAACTGTGAAATCCGCAAGACAGCCCCGGGCCTGCCGATCCGGGCCAAGGTACGGAATCTTCACCAGTGTCCGTTACCGTAAGCCTCGAATAAAGGGATACCGACTTCGTGAATGCCGTCCTTCTCTGTCTGACAACCCAACATAACTGGCTGATGGTGGCGCTGGCTGCTGCGGTCTGTTTCGGGGGTCTGGTGACCGCCCTGTCACTGTTCGACCGGGCGCGTAACGCCGGTGGACGGACCCGTATGGCCCTCGGTGTCGCCGCCGCCCTGACCGGCGGTCTGACGGCATGGACCACCCATTTCACGGGCATGCTCGGCTACGATCCCGGCCTTGAACTCCGCTATGACCTGGTCCTGACCGCCGCCTCCTTCGGGATCGCCGTGATCGCCAGCCTCGGCACCACCCTGATCGGACTTCTGGGCCGAACGATTGCGGCGCGCATGGTGGCCGGTGTGTTCGGTATCGCGGGTGTCACGGCCATGCACTTTGTCGGCATGTCCGCCGTCCGCCTCGAGGGCTTCATGAGCTGGGATCCGGCCGTGGTCGTCGCGGCCGTCGTCGTCGGTTCCCTCTTTGCCGCGGCCGCTGGCTGGGTTCATGCCCGGGGTGGCTCGAAGGGCACGCTGGGCGCGGCCCTGCTGGCCACGCTGGCGATCGCCGCCCTGCATTTCACGGCCATGGGCGCCGTCACAGTCAATCCGGACGCCGCGATCGCGGTTGATGAGAGCGCCCACTCCGGCGCCTTCGTGCTGACGGTCATCGCTGCAGCCATCGGCGTTCTGGGGCTGGCGGCTGCCGTGTCGATCGGTCTGACCTACTGGTCGCGGACCAGCGCCATCCGCCAGTTGCGCGAAGCCATCGACGCCATGCCCGACGGCCTTGGCTTTTACGACACCGAGGATCGGCTGGTGCTGTGGAACGCCCGCTACGCCGAGGTCAATCCCGAGCTCGCCACCCGGCTTGAGCGCGGCATGACCTTCCGCCAGATCCTCGAGATCGGCATCTCAGAGGGCCTCTACAAGGAGGCCGTGGGCCGTGAAGAGGAATGGATCGCCGAACGTCAGGAAGCGCGCCGCGCCCTGTCGGTGACGCTCGAACAATATATCGCCGGCGGTCGCTGGCTGCGGGTCCAGGACCGGATGACGGCTGCGGGCGGCATCGTCACCGTGGTCAATGACATCACCGACCTCAAGCGTGATGCCCAGGCCCTCGCCGAGGCCCGGGATGCAGCCGAGGCCGCCAACGCCGCCAAGAGCCAGTTCCTCGCCAATATGAGCCACGAGATCCGCACGCCGCTGAATGGCGTGATCGGCGTCGCCCAGGCCCTGTCCCATACGGACCTCAGCGAGGACCAGCGCGACATGCTCAAGCTGATCGACGCCTCCAGCCGGACCCTGCAGATCCTGCTCAGCGACATCCTCGACCTCGCCCGGGTCGAGTCCGGGCGGCTGCAGTTGAACGCCGAGGCGATGGATCTGCATCAGGCCGTGCAGGAAGCTGCCCAGCTCTACGCCGAGACCGCGCGCGAAAAGGGCCTGCAATATATGGTCGAGATCGCCGATGACTGCCCGCGCTGGATCGAGGGTGACGTCGTCCGCCTGAAACAGGTGCTGACCAATCTGGTCTCCAATGCCGTCAAATTCACCACCGAAGGCATGGTCCAGCTGACGGTCGGCGTGGACCGCGACGCGACCGGCCGGGAGGCCCTCCGACTCGCCGTTGCCGATACCGGCATCGGTTTTGACGCGGCGACCCGCGACCGCCTGTTCAGTCGGTTCGAACAGGCCGATGGGGCCATTACCCGCCAGTTCGGCGGCTCAGGCCTCGGGCTCGCCATCTGCCGTCAGCTGGCCGGAATGATGGGCGGTACCCTCGATTGCGAAAGCGAGCCCGGCGGGGGCTCGTGTTTCATGCTGACGGTTCCGCTCGCGCGGGCGTCGGCGCCGCTCTCCATAGCTCCCGAGGTCGCGGCGCCGGAAACCCGTGCCGGCCTCAGCATCCTCGTCGCCGACGATCACCCCACCAATCGCAAGGTGGTCGAGCTGATCCTGTCGCAGATCGACGCGCGGATGGTGCTGGTCGAGAACGGCCAACAGGCGCTCGATGCCTGTCGCGATGAGCATTTCGACATCGTCCTGATGGACATGCAGATGCCGGTCATGGACGGCCTGACGGCCACGCGTGAGATCCGCGCCCTCGAAGGCCGCGAGGGCCGCCCACGCACCCCGGTGGTCATGCTGACCGCCAACGCCCTCGCCGAGCATGTGACGGCCGCCCGGGCCGCCGGGGCCGACCTCCACCTGTCCAAGCCCTTCGATGCCGCCGATCTGATCGAGACCGTCCTGCAACTGCCAGACCAGATCCGCCAGGCAGCCTAGGCCTCGTCGCGCGGCTCCAGCGCCCGCCAGCCGATGTCGGAGCGGAAGAACCCGCCCGGCCAGTCGATCCGGCGCACGGCGGCATAGGCCCGTTCGCGCGCCTCGGCGATATCCGCCCCGCGCGCACAGACGTTCAGCACCCGCCCGCCCGAGGCGACCAGACTGCCGTCCTCCCGCCGTCTGGTTCCGGCATGAAACACCTGCACATGCGGGCCGAAATCCTGGTCGGCCCCGCGGATCACCGACCCCGTCAGCGGACTGTCCGGATAACCCTTGGCCGCCATCACGACGCTGATGACCACGCCATCGTGGAACTCGGGCTCCGGCACGCGGGTCACATCTCCCCGCGCACAGGCCAGCAGCAGCGGCACGACATCGCCCTTCAGCCGCATCATCAGCACCTGGCATTC
>CAXICH010000111.1:0-7098 GCA_964022245.1 uncultured Alphaproteobacteria bacterium | reverse complement strand
AGCGGCGCGACGATGCCCGCATCATCATGCTGACCGGCTATGGCGCCATCGCCACGGCGGTCGCGGCGGTCAAGGCCGGGGCGGTCGACTATCTGCAGAAGCCCGCCGACGCGGATGATGTGGTCAAGGCCCTGCTTGCCACCGGCGACGCGCCCGAGCCGCCCGACAATCCGATGAGCGCTGACCGGGTGCGCTGGGAGCATATCCAGCGCGTCTATGAGCTGTGCGACCACAATGTCTCGGAGACGGCGCGGCGGCTGGGCATGCACCGGCGGACCCTGCAGCGCATCCTGGCCAAGCGCGCCCCGCGCTAGAAGGATCTGCGGAAGGCCGCCAGCCGGGCAAAGGCGAGGGTCAGGGCTTTTCGGCGGGCCGCGGCCAGCGGCCGGGGCCCGGAATCGCGCAGGATGGCCCCGCCAAAGTCGTCCGCCACGATCAGCCCGACATCGTCCGGAAGCACGTCGTGTGGAAAGCCGGTCGAGACAGCGAAATAGAAGCGGTCGCAGAAGGGGGCATAGTCGCCCCATTTCCGGTCGCAGCGGTAGTCCTCAAGGCTGGACTTGACCTCGCAGATGACGATCTCGCCGTGCGGGCCCAGCGCCATGACGTCGGCGCGGCGGCCATTGGGCAGGGAGACTTCCACAAGCGGGGCATGGCCCAGATCGACCATCAGCCGGGCGACGCCCCGGGTGATGCGGCGCGTGGTCTCGGGCCGGGGGCCGTCGATGGACGACAGACCTGGCGACAGGAGCGGGGTGGCGGACATTTCGCCACTATGTTCCGCCTATGTTCTGCATTCAAGCGGCGGATCAGCGCCCCGTGTGCACCGTGCGGCTGGTGTTGAAGCCCAGCTGGCCGGCCCGGGCCACAAGGCGGCTGCGCTCGGAGGCCGAGGGATTGGCGCTGCGGTGCCAGATCCACCAGTTGGACTTGTCCGGCAGACCCATGATGGCCCAGCTGTAGTCCGGGGCGTGATCCCAGACCCAGTAGTTCTGGCCGGCCAGACCGCCGAAGCTGAGCAGTCCGGTCAGGGTGAAGCGGAATTTGGCATTGGTCGTCGTGTCGGTGACGCGGGCATTGGCCCGAAGCGTCTCGACCTCGCCGTCCGCCGTGCGGGTACACGCAACCGACAGCGAATAGCGGCCGGCCCGGGACTGCGGTGTGAAGTCGATCTGGGCGCGGCTGCAGTCCTTCTGCACATTGTTCGGATTGCGCACCACCTCGAACCAGCGGCCGTCGAAACGGTCGAGATTGACGTTCGAGGCCTGGGCCAGGACGGGGGTCGACAGGGCCATGGCGGCGACCGCGATGGGGGCGGCGATCAGGCGGGACAGATGCATCCGGAGCTCCTTGGGCGGTAAAATCGGTCCGTGCAGTTACGCGCCGGATCCCGATTCGGTTGCTTCGTCAGCCCCGGGCGCGGGCCGTCCACTGTTCGCGCGACTGGCCCCAGCGGTCCACAATGGCATCCTGATACGGCTCGGGCAGCCGTGTCCGTCCCTGATTATACGATCCCAGCCGCTCGGCCAGCAGGCAGGAGGCCCGGTTGTCCGGGTCGATCGTGTGAATGACCTCGGTCCAGCCCAGAATGTCGAAGGCATAGTCCATCGTGGCGGTGGCGGCTTCCAGCGCATAGCCCTTGCCCTGGGCATCCGGGTGCAGCGACCAGCCGACCTCGGGGCCCGGCCAGCCCTCGGGTTGCCAGGGTCCGATCCGGCCCAGCCACTGGCCTGTCTCGCGTTCGATCACCGAGAACATGGCCACCCCCGTCAACGCCCAGGCTCCGGCCATGCTGATCATGCCCCGCCAGGCGACGGCGCGCGGCTGGACCCCGCCGATGTAACGGGCCGCCTCTTCATCGGCCATCATTTCAGCCCAGCGCGCAAAGTCGGACAGGGCGGTCGGGCGCAGGATCAGGCGCGCGGTCTCGATCCACGGGCCGGGGGCGACGGCATCGGCATCGGCAGAGGCAGAGGTCACAGCGGGTAGTCCTTCTCGAGGGTGTAGGCACCGCCGTGCGGGCCGGTGACACTGGAATAGAGGCCGAAACGGTCCAGCCTGAAAGGGGGCGACTGCAGCAGGTTGTGGCCCTGGATCCAGGCCGCCAGCCGGTCATCGCGGACCGTGGGCTTCAGATAGGCGAGGGTCACATGCGGGTGATAGGTCCGGCGCGCAGGATCGAGCCCCGCGCGACGGCCTGCCGCCTCACAGCGCGCCGCCAGCGCGGTCAGGCGCTCGTCCGGTGTCACGCCAGCCCACAGGGTTCGCGCCCGGTGGCCGTCCCCGAAGGCGCCGACGCCCGCCAGCGACAGGCCGAGCGGGCCGCGACCGGCCGCGCGGGTCAGTTCCCCGTCCAGATCGTCGGCCTGCTGAAGCGTCATCTCGCCGTAGAAGCTGAGGGTGATGTGCAGCGCGTCCGGGGGGCGCCAGGCAGCGCCGGGCAGACCGGTCTGGCGCCGGACGAGCGTCTCGGCGATGTCGGGCGGCACGGCGAGGGCGGAGAACAGGCGAACCATGCGACCCTGGGTAGCGGCCCGGCGCGCGTGCTCCAAGTCCGGTTTCCCTTGCGTGACGGGGCCCGGCTGACGATATTCAGCCCAACGGCGGCGACTGTGCCGCACGACCCGTGGGAGACACGCTCGAATGAACGATTTCCGAAACCCTGCGCGCCCCTTGCCGCGGACTGCCGACATGGCAATGGACGCGGGCCTGCGCGCCTTCATGCTCGGGGTCTATAACAAGCTGGCCCTCGGACTCGTGGTGGCCGGTGCCCTGGCCTATGTCACCGGCAATGTTCCGGCGGTCGGACAATATCTGTTCGCCGTGGGGCCCGATGGCCGCGTCGGCCTGACCATGCTGGGCATGATCGTCCAGTTCTCGCCGCTGGTGATGCTGTTCGGGTCGATGTTCTTCATGAAGAATCCGACCGCGGGCGGGGTGAACCTGCTGTACTGGGCCGTGGTCTCGACCATCGGCGCCGGAATGGGCGTGCTGTTCCTGATCTATACGGGCGGTTCGATCGCCTCGACCTTCTTCATCACGGCCGCCGCCTTCGGTGCGCTGAGCCTGTTCGGCTATACGACGAAGAAGGACCTGTCGGGTCTGGGCACCTTCCTGATCATGGGCGTCATCGGCCTGGTGATCGCCATGGTGGTCAATATGTTCCTGGCCAACGGCATGCTGGCCCTGATCATCAGCGTGATCGGCGTGCTGATCTTCTCGGCCCTGATCGCCTATGACACCCAACGGCTGAAGATGACCTATTACGCCCTTGGCGGTGACCAGGCGGCGATGGCCGTGGCCACCGGCTTTGGCGCGCTGAGCCTGTTCATCAACTTCGTGAACCTGTTCCAGTTCTTGCTGGCGCTGTTCGGCGGCCGCGAATAAGGCATCTTGCATTGCGCTATGCTCGGGTCGCGGACCCTCGCGGCTTGAGCGCAAGACCTTCAAGGGCCCCGGTGGAAACGCCGGGGCCTTTTTCATGGGGTGAGTTTCGGGGAGTCAGTCGATCACCCGGAACCGGCGGGCGTCGAAGACGCGCAGCACCTGGGCCAGGTCGCGACCCCGCTTGAGCACCTGGCCGCCCTGACCAATCACCGCCCACTGGCCCTGTCGGGTCTGC
This sequence comes from uncultured Alphaproteobacteria bacterium, assembly GCA_964022245.1. Lineage (GTDB taxonomy): Bacteria > Pseudomonadota > Alphaproteobacteria > Caulobacterales > Caulobacteraceae > Brevundimonas. The sequence goes on along the minus strand of CAXICH010000111.1, from coordinate 3,476 downwards.
AGGGCCGGGCGCTTTTCGACGCGGTAGAGGGGGGCATCGCCCGAGCGGGCATAGACGGCGAACTCGGCCACATCGGCCCCGCCGACGAGGCTGTAGTCGCGCCAGTCACCCGCGGCGACCAGACGCCCATAGACCCGCAGCAGCTGGTCCAGTTCGCGACGCTCGAAGAAGACCGGTCCCCTCGCGGCGAAGACCCCTGAACTGTCGTGTGACGCGCTGCTCATCGGGGAATCCTAACGCGCCCCGCGGCAAAGGCCAGAGGGGCACAGATCACGCCGGCGCGACCCGAAAACCATGACTACGGGAAAAAATGTCGAGGCCACGAAAACGCCCCCATTTGGTCCTTCGCCCGCCGCCTTGCGGAGAGAGAAAGACACATCGGCCCGCTGGAGCCTGGAGCGATCCTGGATCCTGAACAGCCCCCCCAGCCCCCCGGGTTCCTCCCCCCAAGGGTTTCAGTGGGCCGACGCTTCCTCCAAGCGAGCAACGCCCGTTTCGGCCATCCCCTCCCCCCCAAGGCCGGAGCGGGCGTTTGCGTTGGCGGGGGCCGTAACCCGGTCCCCGCCAGCCTTACTCTCGAAAATTCAGGGATTGAGCGTCAGGTCGACGGTCTCGCCCGCGCGATGCACGCGCAGCCGGATCGGACGCCGGTCGGAGCCCAGGGCCGTGGCGAGGGCCTGGAGACTGGAGACATCGCGCCCATTGACCGAGACGACCAGGTCGCCCGCCACCAGACCGGCGGCGGCCGCGGCCGTGCCGCCCTCAACCACCTCGACCACAAGGCGATGATCCTGCCCCCCGCGCTCCCCCGTCCGGGCCTCGCGGAAACCGGCGCCATACGCCGTCAGGGCCTCACGCCCCAGAGCGATGCGACCGGCCTCGGACATCTCGACGACCACAGTGGTCTGCTGTTCGACGCCATCGCGCAGATAGACGACATCAAGTCGGCTGCCCGGAGCGGCCACGCCGACTGTGGCCAGAACCGAGCCAGCATTGGCCACCGGCCGCGACTGGACCCGGACGATGACGTCATCGGGACGAATGCCCGCCGCCTCGGCCGGCGACCCGGGGGCGACGTCCCGCACCACGGCCCCGCGCACAATGTTCAGGCCCAGTTCGCGGGCCGAGGTTGCGTTCAGCGAACTCAGCAGGGCGCCGGTGCCGCCCCGGCGGACCTCTCCGGTCTCGCGGATCTGGCCAACGACATAGAGCATGATGCGGGTCGGTACGGCGAAGGCGATGCCGTCATTGCCGCCGCCGCCGCCCGACAGGATGGAGGTGTTGATGCCGATCAGCCGTCCGCGGCTGTCGAGCAGCGGACCGCCGGAATTGCCCGAGTTCACCGCGGCATCGGTCTGGATATAGTCCTCGACCGCATCGCCCAGACCCGAGCGATTGAGGCCCGAGATGACCCCCATGGTCAGGGTCTGGTCGAGGCCCAGCGGATAGCCGACGGCAAAGGCCAGATCGCCCGTGCGCAAGGTGTCGGAGTCGGCCACCTCGACCTGGGCAAGACCCGTGCCCTCGATGCGGAGGACAGCGATGTCGGTCGCCTTGTCCGTGCCGATCAGGACCGCATCGAACAGGCGTCCGTCGGCCAGATCGACGGTGAATTTGGAGCCCCCCTCGATCACATGGTTGTTGGTGACGATAATTCCCTGGCCGGCGTCGATGATCACACCGGACCCGGTCGAGACGGGCTGGGCCTCCGTATCCTCGGAGCGGGGACCGCTGGACTGGCCCAGGGTGGTCACCTGGACGACGGCGGGCAGGGTACGCTCGAGCCCCTCGGCGAAGCTGAAGACCCCCCGCGCCTCGTCGTAGGGCAGGGGCGTCGCCTGCGCCCGGGCAGCGTCGACCGGCACGCTCGCCATGCCGGTGACCAGCACGGCGGCGACCGACAGTTTCAGCAGGACAGACCGACGCATTGCATTCCCCTTATCCATTCTTCCCGGTGGTCTTAGCGCGAGAAACGCGCCGTGACGATGGCCCCCGGCCCGGCATCATCGATTGTCAGGATGCCCCCGTGCCGGCGCACCACGGCCCGTACGAACGGCAGGCCCATTCCGTGGCTTTCGATGCCGTTGCGGTCGGGGTCTTCGCGGGCCGCACGTTCGACCGCACCCCGGGCGCGAGCCGGATCCATCCCCGGACCCTGATCTTCGATGGAAACCTCGACGCCCGTGGCGGTCGGGCGCGCCCCGAGCGTGACCACACCGCCTTCGGGCGAGAACTTCACGGCATTGTCGACCAGATTGGTCATGGCGCGTTGCAGCAGGGTGCGGACCCCCAGCACCGAGGCCGGCTCGACCTCGACCACCAGCCGCACGCCCCGCGTATCCGCCAGCGGCTCGTAAAGCTCTGCCGTGGCGACCACCAGCTCGTCCAGCTGGACCCGTTCGAACACCCAGGCCGAGCCATCCCTGAGGGCCAGGGTCTCGTTCATCGCCCGCGTCAGATGCCGGAGGTCGTCGCCGGCAAGGCGCGCCAGCCGCGCGGTTTCGGCGGGCGTGTCGGCCTCCTCGAGCCGCTCCAGCCGCGCGGTGGCACGGGCCAGAGGAGTGCGGAAGTCATGCGCCAGCTGGTCCGATGAATCGCGCAGCCAGCCCAGTAACTCTTCCAGTCGGTCGAGGGTGCCGTTGACCCGGACGCTGAGCGGGCGGAGCTCGGGCGCGATGTCATCGACCGGCGGGCGGCGCGAGAAGTCCCCCATGGCGGCCCGATCCAGCGAGGCGCTGACCTCGCCGAGGGCCAGCCCCAGCCGGTGCCGGGCAAAGACCGCCGCCATGAGGCCCGAGATCAGGATCAGCAGCCCGCTGAGGCCGACGATCAGCACGGCCCGGCCCCAGGCCTCGCCGGAGCGGTCGACGACGCGACCGACGATGATCTCGAGCGCCCCCGCCTGACGCTTGACCACCACCACCTCGACATCGCGGCGCGGGCAAAGGGTGCCGGCGGGCAGGCCGGCGACATAGACATCCTCGCCCAGTCCGTTCAGCCGTCGGATCTTCGCATCCTCGAGCGCCGCCAGACCGGCCGGCTTGCCACTGGGAGCCCGGATGAACCGCACCCCGGCTCCGCCGCGCCCGGTGCGGCAGACTTCCTCCAGGGTGCGGTCTTCCTGAATGGGGCCGGACTGGAAGGCGGTCAGCCAGGCCGAGAAATAGGCGGCGTCGGCCTCCGTCACCTGATCGGCGCCGACCCAGGCCTGGACCCCCAGCTTGTCGACCATGGCCGCATAGTCGGCGAGCGCCACAAGCGCGGCCTTCTGGCGCTGGTCCGCGCGCACGGCCTGTCCGGTAATGACGACGGACCCGGACAGGGCCAGCGCCGCCAGAACCGCTACGGCCACCGACAGCTGGGCCGAGGTGCGCCCCGACAGCCACCCGCGCAGGCCGGACAAGGGGCCGGTCATTCCGGCTCAGCCCACGCCGTCGAGGTCGCGGAACACCAGGCTCTGGCTGCGCGCCGAGACG
>CAXICH010000110.1:0-7111 GCA_964022245.1 uncultured Alphaproteobacteria bacterium | reverse complement strand
CGATCCGATGGAAGGCGACACCTACAAGAAGGGTCAGCAGATCACCGTCACCGTCACGGCCATCGAGACCGGCGGCATCGAGGTCAAGTTCGGCGAGGATGACGCGCCGGTCACGGCCTTCGTCCGCAAGTCCGACCTGTCGCGCGACCGCGCCGAACAACGTCCGGAGCGCTTCGCCGTCGGCGATCGCGTCGACGCCATGATCACCGGCATCGAGAAGGCCACGCGCCGCGTGTCGGTCTCGGTCAAGGCGCTCGAGATGAAGGACGAACAGGAAGCCATCGAACAGTTCGGGTCTTCGGATTCCGGCGCTTCGCTGGGTGACATCCTGGGTGCCGCCCTGCGCGAAAAGGGCACCACCAAGGACTAACGTCGGTATCTCTGCAAAACGGGGGCGGTCAGAGCGATCTGGCCGCCCTTTTTGCTGTTTCAGGCGCCGATTTGTGTCCGCTTCCGTACATTTAGGGCGTTAATGATGCTTAATCTGCGCAATCCCCCTTTATTCCCCGGGCACGCGAGGTTTAGGGTGGGGCCAGCCGCCGGGGGGCCGGTATGGCAGGCACGGCGGACGCCGCAACGCGGATTGCGCCCGTCGGCACGAGAAGGGGGCTGAGATGATCAAGTCCGAACTGATTGAGAAGCTGGCGGCCGAAAACCCGCACCTGACCCAGGCCGAGGTGGAGCGACTGGTCAATGTCGTGCTGGGCCGTATGGTCGAAACCCTGTCCGATGGCGGGCGGGTTGAAATCCGGGGCTTCGGCGCATTCTCTGTCCGACACCGTCCCGCGCGACAGGGCCGCAATCCCCGTACCGGCGAGACCGTCGATGTCCCGGCCAAGGCCGTGCCCTTCTTCAAGAGCGGCAAGGAGCTGCGTGAGCGGCTGAACGCCGAGGACTGAGCGGACCATGCAGCCCGGCTGGCGGATCCTTCCGGCGGACTTTGACGACGCCCGGCTTCAGGCGCTCCTGACCCTTCACCTCGATAGCATGCGTCGCTATTCGCCGGCGTGCGGCGTTCATGCGCTTGACCTCTCGGGCCTCAAGGCTCCCGGCGTGACACTCTACACCCTGTGGCACGGCGACACCCTGCTGGGCATGGGGGCCCTCCGCCTTCATCCTGCCGGCGTGGCCGAGATCAAATCCATGCGCACACACCCCGATCACCTCGGCCGGGGCGTGGGTCGCGTCCTGCTGGAGCATCTGATTGCCGAAGCCCGTCGACAGGCATGCCATCGCGTCAGTCTCGAGACCGGTTCAGGCCCCGCCTTCGATGCGGCCCTGAACCTTTACGCCGCCCGCGGATTCAAAAAAGGTGAGGCGTTCGGCGGCTACACGGCCAGCGACTTCAACCAATTCTATCACCTTGATCTGCAGGCGGCCTGAGCGCCGCGCCGGATCACATCACGGAGAACGACATGGGGCTGTTTCAGGAATTCCGGGAATTCGCCGTGCGTGGAAATGTCGTCGATCTGGCGGTCGGCATCATCATCGGTGCGGCCTTCAACGGCATTGTCAAAAGCCTGGTCGATCAGGTGATCATGCCGCCCGTTGGCCTCGCCATGGGGGGCGTGGACTTTTCCGAGCTGCAGTGGGTGCTGAAACCCGAAGACCCGGCCACGGAAGCTGTGGAGCTGGTCGCGATCCAGTACGGCGCCTTCGCCAATACGGTCCTGCAGTTCGTTATCGTGGCCTTTGTCGTCTTCATGCTGGTCAAGGGCATCAACAACATGCGCCGCAAACAGGCCGAGGAGCCCCAGCCCGCGACGCCGCCGGCCCCGACGCCCAGCGAGACCTTGCTGACCGAAATCCGCGACTTGCTGAAATCGAAGAACTGATCGATCAGCTCCGGCCCGCCGCGGGTCTCAGGCAAAAGCCATAGTCGGCGTCATAGGGTGTCGGCTGCCACAGATCGGGATCGGGGGCGCCGGGTTCGAACCGGGCATGGGCATGCCACCAGCCCCCCTCGCGCCGCGCGCGGTCGGCCCATGTCCCCAGCCGATCCAGCATGTCGGGGCTGACCAGGTGCAGGCGTACCTTGGCGGCATCCAGGCGACGCGCCGTGACCATCAGGGCCGTCATCAGGCGGTCAAGGGTGCCGGGCGCGCCGTTCAGCGCCATCAGGTCGACGATCTCCAGCACAGGCGGATCGATGACGCTGGGCTTGGCCAGTTCGGCCCAGGCGTGTCCGACAATGATGTCGCCGTCACGGGCCGCCAGCAGGACCGGCTCGCGCACACGGTCCGGATCGCCCAGCCGATGACGCAGCATGGCCGACGAGCGGTCTGACACCAGCCGGCCTTCGTCTACCAGGGCCTGCCAGTAGGTCTCATAGGCGGGAGTCTCCCACGGCGCCGTCAGGGGCGAGACGCCGGCCGACAGGTCGCTGGCCCGCACCGGATGGGGGCGGGGCGTCAGCGGCTCGGGGATCCGGTCCAGCACCGCAGCCAGCGCGCGCGGCGCCCGGTCATCGGCCATTCTCAGCAAGCGACTGACCACACGGGGCCAGCGCTTCAGCGGCCAGGACAGTTTCAGCGTATGGGTCGTGACAGGCCACGGCTTCAACCGGTGCCGACGGTAGAGCGGTGCGGCCCGCGCATTGGCATTGAAGGTATAGAAGGCAAAGACCCCTGCCTGTCCCATCAGGGTCCGGATCAGCGACGGAGCGAGGCCGCGGCCCGCCGGGCTGACGATGATCGAATGACCCGTCGCCGCATAGAGTGTCTGGTCGCCCAGTCGGAATGTCTGGATGAAGTTGCCGAGGCAGGCCAGCGGCCGGTCGTGGTCATCCACCGCAAGCCAGCCCAGGGGAGCATCCTGACGGTGCCGTCCGGGGTCCTCTGCCAGCCAACGCCACCCCGCCGCCGACCGCGCCGACCACCCGACAGAGCGATGAAGCTCGGCCAGGGCTTCGGTGTCATCGGGTGTGAACGGGCGAATGAGCATAAAGGTGTGCGGCCCCCGTCGTGCAAAGCCGGACCCTCGCCGAAAATCCTCTACAATCCGTGAGAGGAGGTTCGATCCCGAAACGGACTGCGGGATCCCCCGGTCAGGGCGGGGGATGACGGCGGGTCGAGGGCAGCAGGCCGGACAGCGACCTGCCGAAATCTGAAGGACTTCAACGCTCCCGTCGTCTCCCGCACCGTTCTGCCCGCCGCGGTTCTCCGGTAATCGATACTGTCCGGTTGCCAGACCCTTCCGGGCGGCGTCGACGGGACCTCGGACGGTTCAGACGGTTCAGACGGTTCAGACGGTCAATTTCTGTCTCTCCCGGTACGGAGGAAGGGCGGCCATGCCCGGTCATCGGCGCCACGTGGCCGGCCTCAGTAACCTTAGGCCTTGTCCGGGTTTCCGTATCGTGGTCGAAATGCGCCTACGCGCGTCAGGTGGGGCGCAGCAATTCGGGAGTAAGCCGTTGATTGGAACGGATGGAGGGAGCGCCCTTGGCGCTTTGGTCGGGCTTGAGGCCCGACGTTCAGGGGGAGACGGGACATGAGTCTCAACATCGTAATCCTGGCGGGGCTGGTCATCACCCTGCTGACGGCTGTGCCCGTCATGACGCAGATCCTGCGGCATCACCCGAAGGGTCTGATCATCCTGTTCTTCGCCGAGATGTGGGAGCGCTTCTCCTACTACGGGATGCGCGGGATCCTGATCTTCTACCTGACCCAGCATTTCCTGTTCGACGACGCGACGGCCGGCGCCACCTACGGCTCCTACACCTCGCTCGTCTACCTTCTGCCGCTGGTCGGCGGCATCCTGGCTGACCGCTACATCGGTACGCGCAAGGCCATCGTCTTCGGCGCCATCCTGCTGGTCGCCGGTCACGGAATGATGGGCTACGAGGGTCGCGCCGCGACCGAAACCCTCACCTATGCGGGCGCCGAATATCAGGTCGTCGGCGAAGGCCGGGGCGCGGCGCGCGAGGTCGGCATCATGGTCGATGGACAGCGCTATGCCTTCGGTCCGGCCGAGGGCGGCGGGCTGGCCCTGACCGACCTGCCGGCCGGCTCCAGCCTGCCCGCCGTGCTTGAACCCGGCAGCTATCAGATGCAGGCCGATCAGGACCCGATCGGAAAGAATGTCTTCTTCCTGGCCCTGTCGTTGATCATCATGGGCGTCGGCTTCCTCAAGCCGAACATCTCGACCATCGTCGGTCAGCTGTATCCGCAGGGGGACCCCCGGCGCGATTCCGGCTTCACCCTCTACTATTACGGTATCAACCTCGGGGCCTTCTGGGCTGCCGTGCTGTGCGGCCTGCTGGGACAGACCGTCGGCTGGTGGGCGGGCTTCGGCCTGGCCGGGGTCGGCATGCTGGCCGGTCTGATCGTCTTCGTGCTCGGCAAGCCCCTGCTCCAGGGCAATGGCGAGCCGCCGAACCCTGAACTGATCAAACGTCCGGTGCTGGGGCCGATCAACCGCGAGTGGCTGATCTACATCTGCGGCTTCCTCGGCGTCGCCGTGGTCTGGTTCATGGTCCAGCGCAACGCCCTCGTCGGTACGGTTCTCGGCATTTCGACCGTGCTGTCGCTGGCCGCGATCCTCTGGGTCATCGCCTTCGTCTGCAAGACCTGGGTCCAGCGTCAGCGCATGATGCTGGCGCTCGTCCTGATCTTCGGCGCGGTGGTGTTCTTCACCCTGTTCGAACAGGCCGGCACGTCGCTGAACCTGTTCGCCGACCGGAACGTCGACCTGACCATCACACCGGTGGCCATGCAGTTCCTCGGCATGACGATCGGCACACCGGATCAGCTGGCTGCAGCGGGCATCACGCCCACGGGCTTCTGGATCGACGCGACCATCACGGCCGCCCAGGTCCAGTCGTTCAACGCCGGCTTCATCCTGATCTTCGCCCCGATCTTCGCGGCGCTGTGGGCCTGGCTGGCCAGCAAGAACCTCGATCCCAACCCGACCATGAAGTTCGGTCTCGGCCTTGTGCAGGTCGGACTCGGCTTCCTCGTCGTGGTCTGGGCCGCCGGTTCCGGCATGGTCAGCAGTGCCTTCCAGATGCCGCTGATCATCCTGGCCCTGCTCTACATGCTGCACACGACGGGTGAGCTGTTCCTGTCGCCGGTGGGCCTGTCCGAGATCACCAAGCTGTCGCTGCCCTCCGTGGTCAGCTTCATGATGGCGGTCTGGTTCCTGGCCAGCTCGATTGCCCAGTTTGTCGGCGGCCAGATCGCCGGCCTGATGGGCACCGAGACCGTCGGGGGTCAGGTTCTGGACCCCGCAGGTGCGCTCGCCACGTCGCTGGACGGCTTCTCGAAGCTGGGCTGGTGGGGTGTCGGTATCGGGGTGGCCTTCATCCTGATCAGCTTCCTGATCAAGGGTTGGTCGCATGGTGCCAACAACCGCGACAACCACCCGGGGCCCGAGCTGACAGATCGCGGCCAGCAGGATGCCAGCATCGCCAGACCCGACCAGGTCTGACGTCAGGCACCTGACACGACAGAGGGGCGGAGCCGGTCGGCTCCGCCCCTTTTCTGTGTGGGCAAGCCTCAGAGAGTCTTGCGGATCTGCAGAAACAGGAACGACCCGCGGGTCTGGGAATAGGTCTCGCGGAGTGACAGCGGCGCCGTATTGCGTGGCCCCGCATAGATGTCCCGCCGCCGCCGTTCCTCGGCATCGGTCAGATTGCTGACGTCCAGCCGTATGCTCAGGTCGCGCGACGGCTTCCACTGCACATAGGCGCCGAAATAGGGCTCCGACTCGTTGAATCGCAGCTCCCGCACCCGGTAGCCGGTGCCCCCATCCAGATCGCAGCCGTGATCGACGCCCCACGCCCAGCGTCCACCGTCCAGGTCCTGGTTGAAGGCGAAGCCGCAGCCGAAGCCGTCATCGCCCGAGAACCGCCGGGTCTCGCCGGTCAGGGGATCGGTGATCTCGGTCTCGCGCGTCACCGCCCTTGCCTGCAGGCGCCCGCCGGGTATGCCGAGCCGGTCGGTTGGCAGGGTCACCTGCACCTCGAACTCGGTCTGGCTGGCGTCGCCGACATTGCCCAGCGCCTCAAAGCCCCCGACCAGCGGAATGACGTCGATATAGTCCTCATAGCGGTTGTGCGTCAGTCGCGCGCTGAACACCCCCTCGTCCCAGAAGCGCCGCTCATAGACGACCTCGACGGGGTTGGACTTGTAGGGCTCGAGGTCGGCATTGCCCGCCTCCACCTGGCCCAGGTCGACCTCGGCCGAGGCCGCGAAGTCGCCGAAGTCCAGCTGACTGACCTTGCGCTCTGCCCGGAACCGGAACTGGTGGTTGGGGTAGGGCGTCCACGTCACCAGCAGCCGCGGCTTGGGGTAGACGAAGGACTTGGCGCTGTCGGTATCGCCCGACTGCCGGATCTCTGACACCTCGACCCGCAGGCCCGCCTCGATCGTCAGGTTTGGTGCAGGCCGCCAGGTGGCCTGCCCCGAGACCTCGCTGCGGAGCTCCTCGACCAGCACCGATGCGCCGGGCAGGGCGATCGGCACGCCGTTCTCCTCATAGGCGCTGTCGGTGTCGAGGAAGTTGTAGGCAACCTCGGCCCCGCCCTCGTACGACCAGCGGTCGTCGCGACGATATCGGACCACGCCGCGGGCGATGGTTTCGCCTGAGGTCGAGTCGCTGGTGAACAGCCCGGTCCGTCCGGTTCGGACAAAGCCGGACTCGACGACCGAGCTGTCCAGTCGCTGAAGTCCGGTCAGCTCAAGCTCGGTGTCGGGGCCCAGCGGGCGGACCCAGCGGGCTCCGACTTCGCCACTCAGCTCCTTGAAGCCCTGCTCGCTGAAGTCATCGTCCCCGGCACCGCCCCGGATGAAGATGTCCTGCTCCTGATCATTGTTGAACCAGGAGATGACGGCGTTGAGCCGCAACAGGCCCCCGCCCTGGGGCCGCTGGATGGCCCCCGAGGCCCGGACATTGCGGAACCGGTCCCAGGAGTCGATCTCGGCATCCTGGATCAGGGTCCCTGAGGGATCAAACCGCTGACGACGGCCCTGGTTGGTGGCGCCGGTCCGGTCGACCGTACCGCTGATGGCGCCCTCGATCTGGTTGTCGCCGGCGCGGCGCGAATACTCGGCCTGAACGATCGGCCCGATATAGCCGTCCTCATAGACATAGGCGTCAAGGCCCAGCACGC
>CAXICH010000109.1:0-7118 GCA_964022245.1 uncultured Alphaproteobacteria bacterium | reverse complement strand
GCGCTGGAACTGGACGACGGCACCTGCATCTCGGAATCGGTGGCCATCTGCCGCTATCTGGAGTCCATCTATCCCGAGCCGAACCTGTTCGGGGTCGACGCCCGCGAACAGGCCATCGTCGAAATGTGGACGCGGCGTTGCGAATTCTATCTGGCCAATCCGGTCATGCTGACGGTGCGGTTTACGCACCCGGCTCTCGCGGTGCTTGAGGCCACGCCCCAGCCCCAGGTGGCGGACTACAACCGGGTCGCGGCCGAGCGGTTCATGAAGACGCTGGACCGCCATCTGGACGGGCGGGAGTTCCTGGCGCTGGACCGGTTCACCATTGCTGACATCGTCGCCGTTGTCGGACTGGATTTCGCCCGTCTGATCAAGTACCGCCCCCCGGCCGAGCTGGAAAACCTGAACCGCTGGCTGGACGCCTGCCGGGCCCGACCGGCGGCCAGCGCGGGCGTCTAGGTCACTGGTCGCGCGGGCGGAACTTCCGGATCACGCCCGAGTAGGTCATCAGGACGCGCTCGCCGGCATTGATCTGGCCGCGCACGAAGATCAGGCTGCGGCCGGCCCGGATCACTTCGCCGGTGGCCTCGACCAGTTCTCCCACATAGGCGCCGTCAATGAAGGTCGAGTCCAGTTGCACGGTCACGCCCGAGGCGCCCTCCATCTCCTGGTAGGCGGCCTGGAACAGGGCGATGTCGGCAAACGTCATCAGGCAGCCGCCATGCATGCGGCCCCCGGCGTTCATGTGTTTGGGCTCGGCCCGAAAGGCGCAGCGCATCCGCCCGTCCGGATCAGGCCGGAAGTAGAAGGGTCCAACCACCTGATCGAAGGTGCCGTGCAGGTCATAGGTCTGCCAGCCGGCAAATTCGCCCTCAGTGACGGTGATCTTTGCGACCATGGTGATCCTCAGCCTTCTTCTTCGCCTCGCAATGCAGCATATAGGGGCAATGAGCGACCCCATCGAAGATACTATCTACGAAAAACTCGAGGCCCTTGGCCCGGGCAAGAGCATTGAGCCGGCGGATGTTGCCAAGGCCGTGCAGCCCGAGCAGTGGCAGCGGATGTTGCCGCGTGTGCGCACCACGGCCCTGGGGCTGATGCGGCAGGGGCGGCTGATGATCACCAAGAAGGGCAAGCCGGTCGACCCGTCCAGCTTCAAGGGCGTGATCCGTCTGCGGCTGCCGACCGCCGAGGAATCGGAACAGTTGATACAGGCGCGGGCCGCCGCGCCGGACGATGCCGACTGAGCCCTGGCATCGGATGGCGGCGGGGGAAGGGGCCGGGCGATCCGGTGCCCTGGGGCGGGTCTGCGTCGCCCTGACCGGGGTTCTCCTGTTGTCAGGCTGCGCGGCGCCCTACGTCCAGGCACCCCTCCTGCCTCCCGAGCGCCAGACGGCCGCGCGAATGGACGACACCGCCTTCACCCTGCGTGATGGCGCCGTGCTGCCTTATCTTCACTGGGCGCCTCGCGACGCCGAACCGTGGGCGGTCATTGTGGCCCTGCACGGGATCAATGACAGCCGCGCCGCCTTCCGGCTGGCGGGACCGTGGTGGGCCGAACGCGGCATTGCGACCTATGCCTATGACCAGCGCGGATTTGGCGACGCACCGGGGCGCGGCCTCTGGCCCGGGGACCTGATGGCCGGCGATCTGGATCAGGTCGTTGCGCTGGTCCGGGCGCGCCATCCGGACGCCCTGATCGCGGTAGCCGGGGAAAGCATGGGCGGGGCGGTGGCGATCACGGCTCTGGCCTCGGAAACGCCACCCGCCGCAGACCGGCTGATCCTGCTCGCCCCGGCGGTCTGGGGCTGGTCCAGTCAGCCACTGCTGTATCGGCTGAGCCTGTCGGCGGCGGCGTGGACGCTTGGCGATGTGGCGCTGGAGCCGCCGGCCTGGGCGGCCGATCAGGTGCTGCCCTCGGACCATCTGATGGAGTTGATCCGCAGCGGTCGGGACCCGGATCAGACGCTCTCGACCCGGTTCGATGTGCTGTACGGCCTCGTCGACCTGATGGAGGGGGCCGGCGAGGGGCTGGGCGATATCGATGTGCCGATCCTGTTTCTCTATGGCGCCCGTGATGATCTGGTGCCGGATCAGGCCGTGCGTCAGGCGCTGGAGCGGGCCGGGCCGATGCCGGGGCTGCGCACGGCCCTCTATGAGGACGGCTATCATCTGCTGAACCGCGATCTTCAGGCGGTGCGGGTGTTCGCGGACGTCGAGGCATGGCTCAGAGATGCCGCGTCAGACCTGCCATCGGGAGCCGGGCCGATCCCGTTGCGATAGACCGGGTGACGTTGCGTAAGGTCAAGCTTGCTCCGGGGCGGTAACCCGCGTATCAGCCCCCGCAACAAAAATACCCAGGAAAGGCTCGTAAAGGGCATGACACTGTTCGATTCGCCGTCGTTCTCGAACCATGAGGGCGTGCACGCCTTTTATGACGAAAAGACTGGCCTCAAGGCAATTGCTGCGGTGCACTCAACCGCGCGTGGTCCGGCCGTAGGCGGCACCCGCATGTGGAACTACGGCACGGCCGCCGAAGCGCTCGAGGATGTGCTGCGCCTGTCGCGGGGCATGAGCTACAAGAATGCCGTGGCCGATCTGGAGATGGGCGGCGGCAAGTCGGTCATCCTGGGGGACAGCCGCACCCAGAAGACCCCCGAGCTGTTCCAGGCCTTTGGTCGGGCGATCAACTCGCTGGGCGGTATCTATTACGCGGCCGAGGACGTCGGTGTGTCGGTCGAGGACATCGCCGAGGCCCGCAAGGAGACCGAATTCGTCGTGGGCCTGTCGGGGGGCAAGGAGGGCTCGGGGGATCCGAGCCCGGTGACCGCCGAGGGTGTGTTCCGCTCGACCCTGACGGTCGCCCACCGCCTGTGGAAGCAGGACGACCTGACCGGTTTGACCGTCGCGATCCAGGGCATCGGGCACGTCGGTGGCTATCTCGCCGACAAGCTGCACAAGGCCGGTGCGAAACTGGTGATGACCGACGTCAACACCGGGCTGCTGGAGGAGGTCGCCGCGCGCAACAACGCCGAGATCGTCGCTCCCGACGCCATCTATGACGTCAAGGCCGACATCTATGCTCCGTGCGCGCTGGGGGCGACTCTCAATCCCGGAACGCTGGACCGCCTGTCGGCGAAGGCCATCGTTGGCGCCGCGAACAACCAGCTCGCCACGCCCGACATCGGCCGGATCCTGTTCGAACGCGGCGTGCTGTACGCCCCTGACTATGTCGTCAACGGCGGCGGCATCATCAATGTGGCCTCGGAAATGGCGGCCCGGCACAGCGGTGGCGCCTATGACCCGGCCTGGGTCGAGGGCAAGCTGGCCCGCCTGATGGAGACGCTCGAAGAGGTCCTCGAGCGTTCCGACAGTGAGAAGCGCCCCACGCACGAAGTGGCCGACGCCATCGCCGAGGCCCGCATTCAGGCGGCGGCGGATGCGAAGGCGAGGGCCCGCGCGGCCTGACGCGACTTATATCCCGATCGACCACGGCTAATTCGCCAATCCCTGTCGTCTCTTAACGCGCCGTTTACCATGCGGGCGGCACTTTCTGCCTAGCGGGCGTGTCGCCTGTGAGTAGGGGTGTTGAGGCGCGCGTGGGCGGCTTTTCCGGGGCTTTGCAGAGATTTGGGGTCGGGCGACTGGCCACCCTGGCGGGTGTGGCTGCCGGGGTTGCGGCGGTGCTCGTGGTGCTGATGCTGCGCATCGGCCAGGCTCCCGATGCCTTGCTCTATTCCAATCTCGACCTCCGCGAGGCGTCGGAAATCACTTCGGCCCTCGATACGGCCGGGATCAAATATTCGTCGCGCGGCGACGGCTCGACCATTTTCGTCAGCCGGGACGAGGTCGGGACGGCCCGCATGCTGGTGGCCGGCAAGGGCATCGTGACCAGTGGTTCGGTCGGCTACGAAATCTTCGACAGTCAGTCGGTGCTGGGTCAGACCGAGTTCCAGCAGAACCTGAATGCCAAGCGCGCCCTGGAAGGCGAGCTGTCCCGCAACATCATGACCTTGCGCGGGGTCACCATGGCCCGCGTTCTGATCGCCTTGCCCGAGCGGGCCCTGTTTCAGGCCGAGGCCGCCGAGCCGACGGCCTCGGTCGTCGTCGGGCTGGGCGGTCGTGACCTGACCGCCGACCAGATCCGCGGTATCCGCTCTCTCGTGGCCTCCAGCGTGCCGAACCTCAAGCCCACGCGCGTCACCGTCATGGATGACACCAATCGCACCCTGGCGGCGGGCGGAGACGAAGATGGCTTTTCGGGCGCGAGCGCTGACCGGATGAAGGCGACGACCGAGGCCCAGCTTCAGGCGCGGGTCATGGACGTCGTGCAGGGGATCGTCGGTCCGGGTGCGGCCCGGGGGCAGGTGACGGCCGAGATCGACCCCCGCCGTTCCACCACCCAGGAGCAGCGCTTTGATCCGGATGGTCAGGTGGTGCGCTCCATGGCCACCAACGGATCCAACTCGCAGGATACGACCGGCCAGGCTGTCGGGGGCGTGGGCGCTGACCAGAACATACCGGGCGGTGAGGCGCCGGGGCTGGCGGCCCGGGGCTCAACCCGGACGGACGAGACCGAGACCACCAACTACGAGATCTCGAACACCACCACGACCACGGTGCGCGAGCCGGGCGAGGTCAAGAAGCTGGCCGTTGCCGTCGCCGTGGATGGTGTCTGGACGCCGGGTGCGGACGGCGCCGAGCCGACCTATGCGGCGCGCACGCCCGAGCAGATCGCCGAGATCGAGGAACTGGTGAAGGCGGCCGTTGGCTTCAGCGCAGAGCGCGGCGACATCGTCCGCGTCAGCAATGTGGAGTTCAACCGCGAGCTGGCGCCCGATGGTGGCACCGAGGCGAGTGGGGGGCTGTTCGACTTTACCAAGAATGACCTGATGCGCGGGATCGAGCTGCTGGTGCTGCTGATCACCGGCATCCTGCTGATCCTGTTCGTGCTGCGCCCGCTGCTGAAGGCGACGGCGGGTGGCGGGGGCGGTGGCGTCCCGGCGCTGGCCGGCGGCAATGGTGTGACTGCGCTCCAGACCGCGCCGGTCGGGGCCTCGGGTCAGGCGGCCGCGGGTCAGTTGACCGGCCCGACCGACATGGAGCAGCGGCTCGACATCGCCCGCATCGAGGGTCAGGTGAAAGCCTCCTCGGTCAAGAAGGTTTCCGAGTTCGTCGAGAAGCATCCGGAAGAGTCGACGTCGATTCTTCGCAGCTGGGTGCATGAAGGCTGATGGCCGCGCGGATGGTCACTCGCAAGCCTGCGGTCGAGGATGCCCGCAAGCTGACCGGCCCGGAAAAGGCCGCCGTCGTCCTGCTCTCGCTGGGCGAGGATCACACCCGCCTGTGGCAGGGGCTGGACGAGGACGAGATCAAGGAAATTTCCCAGGCCATGGCCGCGCTCGGCACCGTCAGTTCGTCGGTGGTCGAGGAGCTTCTGCTCGAGTTTGTCTCGGGCATGAGTGGCTCGGGCGCGGTCATGGGCAGCTTTGAGCAAACCCAGAAGCTGCTGGCCTCCTTCATGCCCCAGGAGCGGGTCGAAGGGCTGATGGAGGAGATCCGCGGGCCCGCCGGTCGCACGATGTGGGACAAGCTGGGCAATGTGAACGAGGCGGTCCTCGCCAACTATCTGAAGAACGAGTACCCGCAGACGGTCGCGGTGGTGCTGTCGAAGATCAAGCCCGACCATGCGTCGCGCGTGCTGACGGCCCTGCCCGAGGACTTTGCCATGGAATGCGTCCAGCGGATGCTGCGCATGGAGCCGGTGCAGCGCGAAATCCTCGACAAGATCGAACAGACGTTGCGCACGGAATTCATGTCGAACCTGGCCCGGACGTCGAAGCGCGACAGCCACGAGATGATGGCGGACATCTTCAACAGCTTCGACCGCCAGACCGAGGCTCGCTTCATCGGGGCGCTGGAAGAGCGCAATCGCGAGGCCGCTGAACGTATCCGTGCCTTGATGTTCGTGTTCGAGGACCTGGCCAAGCTGGACCCGGGCGGCATCCAGACGCTGCTGCGGGCAGTCGAGAAGGACCAGCTGGCCCTGGCCCTCAAGGGAGCATCGGAATCCCTGCGCGAGCTGTTCTTCGGCAACATGTCCGAGCGTGCGTCCAAGATCATGCGCGAGGACATGGAGTCGATGGGGCCCGTGCGGCTCAAGGATGTGGATTCCTCGCAGATGGCCATGGTTCAGGTCGCCAAGGATCTCGCCGCGAAGGGCGAGATCATGCTGGTGGGCCAGGGCGGCGACGACGAGTTGATCTACTGACATGACCCCGTCGCCCGCCCCCTCCCGTCCCTTCGCCTTCGACACCGAGTTTGACTCGTCGGGCGCGGTGGTTCGTTCAACCGACTGGCAGCCGGTCAAGCGGGCCTATTCCCCCGCCGAGGTCGAAGCCCTGGTCGCCGAGACCCGCCGTGAGGCCCATGCGCAGGCGTTGGCCGAGGTCGACAGCCGCCGGTCACAGGCCATCGCCGATCTGAGCGCAGCGTTGGCCGCCAGCCTGCCGCGACTGGCCGGTGTCGTGGAGACCTATCGCGAACAGACGGCCGATCTGGCCTTGGCGACCGGGCGTGCCCTGGCGTTCGCGGCGCTGGATCGCCTGCCGCGTGCCGCCGTGCAGGCGGCTCTCGATGAGCTGGGTCGCGAGATCGATGCCTCGCCCCGGCTGGTGATCGCCATGGCCGGTCTCGACGACGCGGGTCGCGCAGAAATCGAAAGCCTCTGTGCCAATGTCGGCTACGCCGGTGCCGTCCGGTTCCGCGACGAGCCGGGTCTGGCGCAGGCCGCCTTTGAGCTGGAATGGGCCGACGGTCGCGCCGCTTTCGATCCCGAAGAAATCTTCAGCCGACTCGCTGCTGCGGTCGCCCGCGCACTGGCCGCTGACCACGCCCCCGACACCGCTGACTCGTCCGAAGGGATGACCCCATGACCGCTGACAATCTGCCGCTTGAAGAGTTCGATCACGGGGTCATGCCCGTGTCGAACGAGGACGGACTGGACAAGGCCGCCAGCGACCTGGCCCCGGTCTTCGACGTCCCGGTCAATATTTCGGCTGTTCTGGGCAAGTCGCACATGTCGGTGGCCCAGCTGCTGAAGCTGACCAGCGGCTCGG
>CAXICH010000108.1:0-7244 GCA_964022245.1 uncultured Alphaproteobacteria bacterium | reverse complement strand
TTGTCGGCGGGGCCAAGGTCTCGACCAAGCTGGACCTGCTGAAGAATCTGGTCGGGAAGCTGGACCGGCTGGCCATCGGCGGTGGCATGGCCAACACCTTCCTTTTCGCACAGGGCGTCGACATCGGCGGCTCGCTGGCCGAGCGCGACATGGCCGAAACGGCGCGCGAGATCATTGCCGAGGCAGAGGCGAAGGGTTGCGAACTGCTCCTGCCGATCGATGTCGTGGTGGCGACCGAGGTCAAGCCGGGTGCCGAGACCCGCACCCTGCTGACGCGCGAGGACATCGGCGCGGACGAGAAGATCCTCGATGCCGGTCCGCTGACGGTCGAAAAGCTGGTCAAGGCCATGGCCCTTTCCCGCACCCTGATCTGGAACGGACCGCTGGGTGTGTTCGAAGTGCCGCCCTTCGACGCCGCGACGGTCAAGGCGGCCCAGGCCGCGGGCCAGCTGGCAACCAGCGGGGCCATCACGGCTGTCGCCGGCGGTGGCGACACCGTCTCGGCGCTTAACCATGCCGGTGTGATCGATCAGATGACCTTCGTCTCGACCGCGGGCGGCGCTTTCCTGGAGTGGATGGAAGGCAAGCCCCTGCCCGGCGTCGAGGCCCTGCGCGCCTGACCAAACCCGACAACGGGCGGCAATTCCTTGTTCGTGCAAGCCGCTTGCGGTTACCTTGACCATAAGGGCGAAGGAGCGCGGGCATGAACGACGAGACCACCGGCAAGGATGATGTCTTTATCACCGGAGCGGCCACGCGGGTCAGACCGGTGTCAAAGGGTCAAGGCTGCCTGATCTCGGCAGGACTGCTGGCCGGAGGCTTCGTCGCCTTCTTCCTGCTGATGTTCATTGTGCTGGGCGCCATGGATCTGGTCACCAGCGAGGATGACCGCCAGTCGATCCGGGGCATCTTCCTGATGATCGTCGGCGTTTCCCTTGTCGTCTGGGGCGCGGGCTGGGTGTTTCGCTGGAACACGCGTCGGGGCCTGCGCGAAGAGGTCGAGGCACGACTGCCGGGCTTCACGGGACGCACCATCCCCGTCGGCCAGTTGCTGAATGGCCCGGCCGCCGCGGGCAAGCTGGAAGGGAAGTACCTTATGGCTGTGGGACAGGATCGGTTCCTGCTGATGCGCCACTTCCACAACACCGAACACCTCGATGCCTTCCGGGCGCTCGTCATCGGTCAGTTCATCAACGCCTACAGGCCGGATGGCCTTGCGCGGGTCATGGATTTCGCCATTCCCTTTGGAAATATCCGCTCGATCTCGGTGGATGCCCTGACCCCGGAAGAGCTGCGCAAGGGGGCTTTCGGGCGGGCGGTCGTTCACGGCCTCGCGTCGTGGGCCCTCGACGCCGCCTTCGGCACCCGGTCGACCCAGGACGTCAAGGCCGCCTTCATCCGCATCGAGATGATCGACGGCCAGTCCCTGGTTTTCTCGGTGCCCAGCCGGGTGAGCGAGGCTCTGGTCTCGGCGCTCGCGGCCTCGGCCGAAAAGGCCAGCCGTGGCACGGGTCACGAGGTCAGCCTCGGTGAGGCCACCTTCGACGGGATTGAAACCCTGCTGACGCGGAGCGGCATGATCGAGGGTCCCAGCGACGGATGGGACGATTTCTTCGCCAACCTGAGGCCGGACGGCCAGAGGGCGCGCAGCTTTGCAGGCCTCGCGGCCTGGCGCCTTCAGCAGGAAATGGACCGGGCAGCCGGCCAGACCCGCCCCGTGCCGCCCGAGGCCTTGCCCCCTCAAGCGGCCTTGTCATCGCAGGCCAACTCACAACGACATCGGGTCACCCTCGCATTGTGGGCATTCGGGCTTCTGGTACTCGCCACCGTGTTCATTGCCCTCGACGATACCTTGCGCGACGGCGGCAACGGCGATCTGGAAATGGGACTTATGGCCATCTTCGCCGGGATCGCGCTGGTGGTGGGGGTCAACCTGTGGTCGGCGCGCAGCGGCTGGCTGATGGCCGGGATCAGGAGTGTGCTCAGCCTCGCTCTGGTTGCGGTCGTCGCCTATGCGATCGGCACCGACGCCCTGCTGACCAAGGGGCCGTTGGCACCGATGACCCAGTCGATGGCATCAGCGACCGCAAGCGTGTTCGGGCGCGACCATCGCCCCGGCGCCACACCGGAGCAGCCGGCCCGCCCCGAAGCGCCGACCGGGGAAGAGGCCGAGGCTGCGCGGGCGGCCATGGAAGCGCGCAGGCAAGAAGAGGCCGCCGCTGCCGAAAAGCTCCGTCAGGAGCAGGAGGCCCGCGAGCGCGCCGAGCGCATCACGGCCGCCGAGGCCATTATCCGCCGCGTCTATGACGACGAGCTCAGCCTGTTCGGATCACGGACCGAGCGGTCCGCGTGGCTGACCCCCGCCCTGTCCCGCCGCATCGATCAGGTGAATGAGGCCGCCAGCGCTTACGGCGGCGCCGGCGCGGTGGTCGGCTTTGATCCCCTGATCGGCGGACAGGACGCCGAACTCGCCAATTTCGACTATGCCTCACGCGCCACGGACTATGGCGTCGAGGTGCGCGTGCGCTTCACCAACTTCCAGGACCCCGTCGATCTGACCTTCGAACTGGTCGAGACGGACGCGGGCTGGCGCGTCCGCCAGATCCGGTCGCGGGGTGAAAGCCAATGGACGGCCACGGGACTTCTGGATCAGGCTGAAACCGATGCGAGGGATTTCGAATGAGCCGCATAACAAGACCCCTTGTCGCCAGTGCCCTGTGCCTCGCCCTTGCGGGGTGCGCTGCCGTCCCGGACTTCTGGCCGGCCCGGGCGCAGACCGCGGCTGCGCCCACAGGGATCGCCGGAGCAGAAGACCTGATCCGGGCCCTGTTCGAGGCGCCCGACTGGGAGGGCACCGGGGGCCCTCGCCAAGCCCGGCTGGCCTGGATGACCCCGGCCCTGGCCGAGGCCTCGCTCCGGCTGGACGCGGCGACCGATGACATCGGCGTCGGGATGGAGCCGTCGGTCGGCAGCAACTACATCCATGTGACCGAAGCCCGGTATCAGACCCGCTCCACGCCCTGGGGGGCCGAGGTTCACGTCCGCTTCCTGAACACCCGCCAGCCCCGCGAGACCCGCTTCGAGCTGGTCATGACCGATGCGGGCTGGCGGGTCGCCGATATCGTAGGGACCGACCCCGAGACGGGCCGGACCTGGCGCTATACCGACCAGATGGCCGAGGTTTTTGCCGCCGTGGCACGGGGCGAAGGCCCGCGTGACCCCTCCTGATTCCTATGTAACACGGCGTGACTTCGCGCCCGTCCCGCGTTACATCCTCGGCAAAAGATAAAGGCTCAGGAGGCTACCCCATGGCGCGCATCACGCTGCGACAACTGCTCGATCACGCGGCCGAGGAAGGCTACGGCCTGCCCGCGTACAACATCAACAATATGGAACAGGGTCTGGCGATCATGGAGGCGGCCGAGGCGGTCAACGCCCCCGTCATCATTCAGGCCAGCCGCGGCGCGCGCAGCTACGCCAATGACATCATCCTGGCCAAGCTGATCGACGGCCTCGCAGAGCTGTATCCGCACATCCCGGTCTGCATGCACCAGGACCACGGCAATGGCCCGGCCACCTGCGCCACCGCCATCCAGTACGGCTTTACCTCGGTGATGATGGACGGGTCGCTGGAAGAGGACGCCAAGACCCCGGCCTCCTACGAATACAATGTCGACGTCACCCGCCGTGTCACCGAGATGGCCCACAGCTGCGGCGTGTCGGTCGAGGGTGAACTGGGCGTGCTGGGCTCGCTGGAGACCGGCATGGGCGAGGCCGAGGATGGCCACGGCTTCGAGGGCAAGCTCGACCACTCGGCCCTGCTGACCGATCCGGATCAGGCCGTCGACTTTGTCCGCGAGACCAAGGTCGACGCCCTCGCCATCGCCATGGGCACCAGCCACGGCGCCTACAAATTCAGCCGCAAGCCTGATGGCGCCGTGCTGGCCATGAACGTCATCGAGGAAATCCACCGCCGCCTGCCCGACACCCATCTGGTCATGCACGGCTCGTCCTCGGTGCCGCAGGACCTGCAGGACATCATCAACCAGTATGGCGGGCAGATGCCCCAGACCTGGGGTGTCCCGGTCGAGGAAATCCAGCGCGGCATCAAGCACGGTGTGCGCAAGATCAACATCGATACCGACAACCGGATGGCCATCACCGGCGCTATCCGCAAGGTGCTGGCCGAGAAGCCCGGCGAATTCGATCCACGCGCCTATCTGAAGCCCGCCAAGGAAGCCATGCGCAAGCTCTGCATCGAGCGGTACCAGCAGTTCGGCTGCGAGGGTCAGGCCTCGAAGATCAAGCCACTGTCGACCGCCCAGATGGCCAAACGCTATGCCACGGGCGAGCTCAACCCCCAGATCGGGGCCTCAGCCCGCGCCGCCTGATCACCAGCTGTAGCGGCTCTGGAAATAGTAGCGCACATCGCGGGCCCGGCGTTCGGCGTCGTCCAGTTCATCCTGGGCCCGGCGCCATTCCCGGATCGTGTCCTCGCGCTCGCGGCGTAGTTCGCGGGCGCGGGCCCGCGCGGCATCCCGCGCTTCTTCGGTCAGGTCCCGGTCGCGGGCCTGGCCCTCGAAATAGGCGATCTTGTCATCGAGCTCCGCGGCGCGGCCCCCGAGACTGTCGATGCGGCTGCGCGCGTCGCTGACCGCCTGCTCGGCCTGATAGACTTCCTGACCGTCGCTGAAGGCAGCCAGGAAGGCGCCCTCCATCGGACCCCGGCACACGCCTGCATAGCTGTTGCCCCGGACCGCCTCGGCAAATCCGCGCTCGGGCACGCAATAGCCGCGCAGCCCATCCTCGCGGGCAGAGAAGTAGGCGCGCGAGTCCGGCACCACCCCGTATTTGGCGCAGGCCTCGGCATGGGCCTCGAGCCGACTCTCCGAGAGGCCGGCATAACCGTCCTTGTAGCCTTGCTCGCCCCAGGCACCGGCCAGGCACTGGTCCTCGCTCATCGTGGCGCAGCTGCCCATCGACAGCAGCGCGGCCCCGCCAGCGCACGCCAGAAAGATGCGGTTCATGTAGGCCTCCCGATTGGACGACCGCCACCATGCCCAAGGTCAAGCTTCCCGGCAAATTGCGGCCACGGCTGTCGCCCGTCCCCGTGCATGCTAAGGTCGCGCGACCCATGCCCCTGCCCGTCTCTGATCCTGATGAAGACCTTGACGGGGCCACCGTGCTCGACGTGCTGCTCGAGGCTCGCCACGCGCGGCTGGACAAGGCGCTCAGTGACGCCCTGCCGGACGTGTCGCGCGCCCGGGTTCAGGCCCTGATCGCTGCCGGGGCCGTCACCCGCGACGGTCAGAGCCTCTCGTCCGGCTCCAGATCGGCAGAGCCGGGGATATACCGCATCCTGATGCCCGCACCGGTCGCGGCCGACCCCCAAGCTGAAGCTCTGGCCCTGCCCGTTCTGTTCGAGGATGCGCACCTGATTGTGGTCGACAAGCCCGCGGGCATGGCCACCCATCCCGCCCCGGGAAGTGAGACAGGCACGCTCGTCAACGCACTGCTTCACCACTGCGGCGACACCCTGTCGGGCATCGGCGGGGTCGCCCGCCCCGGGATCGTCCACCGGCTCGACAAGGGCACCTCCGGCGTCATGGTCGCGGCCAAGCACGACCGGGCTCATCAGGGCCTTACTGCCCTGTTCGCCGCGCATGACATCGAACGCACCTATATTGCCCTGACCCGGGGAACGCTGGCCCCAGAGCGGGGCCGGATCGAGAGCCGCCTCGGCCGCTCGGCCCACGATCGCAAGAAGATGGCGGTCCTGAAGACCGGCGGTCGCGAGGCCATCACCGACTATGTCGTCGAACGCACCTTCGGCCAGCCCGCCAGGGCAGGCGGTGCGCCGCTCGCCGCGCGCGTCGCCTGCACCCTTCATACAGGCCGCACCCACCAGATCCGGGTTCACATGGCCTCTAAGGGCACCCCGTTGCTCGGGGATCCCGTCTATGGCTCTGGCCCCCCGGCAGGCCCGGTTCGCGACGCCATCGCCGCCGCGGGCCTGACGCGCCAGGCCCTGCACGCCGCCATCCTCGGCTTCGTCCATCCGATCACCGACGAGCCCATGCGGTTCGAAACCTCACCACCCGGAGACATGCGAGACCTGCAGTCCCGTCTGGAGGCCCTGTGAAAGCGCCGGTGGCACTCGTCGCCCTGACGATGCTTGCAGCCTGCGACGCCGCCAGCGTGCCACCGACCCCGCCTGCCCCGTCCAGCGGACCCAATGCGGCCGGCCTCGTGCCCCTGCCCTGCGACGGCTCCGTGCCGCTGGCGCCGCTCAAGCAGCGCTACTGCGACCGCGATCGCCATTACGTGCGGCCCGAGGCCCGCGACGCCCTCACGGCCGCCGCCACGCAGCTTGCCGAAGAGTTTTCCGGCCTCGTCATCCGGTTCATGGACGGCTCCGGTCCGGACGGCATCGTCCCTTTTCCGCCGCACCTCAGCCATGGGGACGGCCGCCAGATTGATCTGGCACTCTACTACACCGACACCCGGGGACGGCCGCTGTCAGAGGTACCGGACACCCGAATGTGGGGAGGCTACTGGCCGGCCGAGCCGCCCCGGCCGGGCGAGCGCAACGCCTGTCCTCAAGGCCGCGAGGAACGCGCGCACAAGCCGGACCCGCCTGCGGACCGTCCGTGGCGTCTGGATGAGGACCGGACGCGGGCCATGGTCATGGTGCTGATCGCCGATCCCCGGGTCCGGAGGGTCCTGATCGAACCGCACCTCGAGGAACGCTTCGGACTCTGGGGTCATCCCAAGCTGCGGTTTGCAGGTTGTCAGGCAGCGCGCCACGATGACCATATCCACGTGGACTTTTACTGAGGCTTCGATGATCGACCCCGAAATTCGCAACAACGCCGATGCCCATCGCTACGAACTCGATGTGGATGGCCGAACCGCAACCGTCGCCTACAATCTGACCGGCCCGAACCTGATGATCACCGAGACCCTGGTGCCGACGGCGCTGGAGGGACGCGGCATCGCCAGTCGCATGGCCCGGCACGTCACCGACGACGCCCGTGAACGCGGTCTTGTCATGCTGCCGGTCTGTACCTTCTTCGGCCACTTCTTCCAGAAGCATCCGGACCAGGCCGACGTCGTCCATCCCGACTATCGCAAAGCCCTCGGCCTCGCCTAAGTCTTGAAAAGCAACGGACCCGCGATTATACTCCCCCCAGTTGATCGTGGCTTCGGTGCCACGGCCCGTCGCGGCTGTGACAATGCGCCCC
>CAXICH010000107.1:0-7252 GCA_964022245.1 uncultured Alphaproteobacteria bacterium | reverse complement strand
TCGGCGAGCACCTGCGCGGCATGGGGGTCGAGACCTCCGGCCCGCCGCCCTTCTCGGCGCGCGATCGCTCCACCTTCCTGCAGGCGCTGGACCGGGCCGTGGTCGTGGCGAAGCGGGCGGGGGGCTAGGCCATGTGCGCCTCCTACGAAGCCCGCTTCAGCATCACCGAACTGGTCCGCCTGTTGAAGGAGGCCGAGGCGCCGCTGGACCTGCCCGGCGGCCTGCCCAACCTCGAGCCGCGCGACGAGGTCCGCCCCACCAACCTCGCCCCGGTCATCCGGCCCGGCGAGGGAGGCGCGACGACCGGTCTGGCCGAGCTGCGCTTCGGCTCTCCGGCGCCGGCGGGGCGCAAGGGTGGGCCGGTCATCAACTACCGCTCCGAGGGGCGCACCCTCGGTAACGGCGCGCGCGGGGGCCGGTGTCTGGTGCCCGCCTCGGGGTTTTATGAGTTCACCGGCGATCGCTATCCCAAGACGCGCTGGCGCCTGTCGGCGGCCGACGGCCAGCCCCTGATGCTGGCGGCGGTCTGGCGGGCCGGGGGGCAGGATCAGCCCGATGCCTTCTCGCTGCTGACGGCCGAGCCGGGGCCCGATGTCGCCCCCTTTCACACACGCGGGGTGCTGCCCCTGCCGGTCGGGGCGCTGGCCGACTGGCTGTTCGATCGCAGCCCGGCCGCCGACCTTCTGGTGCCCCCGCCCGCCGGTACGCTGGTGGCCGAACTCAAGCCGAGGGCGGCGCGGGGCTGAGGATGGCCGTCAGGGAGCCGTCGCTTTCCAGAATGACCACGGCGGCCTCTGCCAGCGTATGGCCGCCGGCTTCCCAGACGGCGGTCAGGGCCTCGTCCTCGGTGACCCGCTCGCGCCGCAAGGCCTCGGTCACCGGGGCCCCGGCCCTGACCAGAACGGTCGGCTCGGAGCGCACCCCCTCGCGCAGCCAGCGGAAGCGCACCGATGACCAGGTGACGAGGAACTGCAGCCCGATCAGGCAGGCCAGCGCCACCAGTCCCTCGGCCAGAGCCACATCCTTGTTCAGCAGGGTTGTGGCCAGGATCGACCCCAGCGCCACCGTGACCACAAGGTCAAAGGCGTTCAGCTTGGACAGGGTCCGCTTGCCCGAAATGCGGAGGAACAGCACCAGACCGGCATAGGCCAGCACAGCCACCACGGCCGTGCGGACCAGTCCGCTCCAGCCCTGAAACAGCATGTCCATCCAGTTCATCGTACGCTCCCGTGGGCGTCATCGCCCGGGGGAACAACAACCCGCGGCCCCGAGGGTTCAGTCGAGCAGGGCGGTCGAGGCGGCCTCCAGTTCGGCCTCCAGCCGCGCCATGAAGGCGTCGCGCTTCAGCCCGGCGGGGATGGCGGGCAGGAATTCATAGACCACGGTGCCGGGGGTGCGGCGGAAGCCGTGGGCGGGCCAGTGCTGTCCGGCATTCGTGGCCATGGGCACGCAGGGGCTGTCGAGGTCGCGGTACAGGGCGGCGATGCCGGGCTTGTAGTCGGGCGGCGCGCCCGGGGCGGTGCGTGTGCCCTCGGGGAAGATCAGGATCTGCCGCCCTTCAGCGAAGCGGGTCCGGGCCTGACGGACCATGCCCTTGAGGGCGGCCGAATGGGCCGAGCGGTCGATGGCGATCATATTGGTCCGCGCCGCGAACCAGCCGAAGAAGGGCAGCACAATCAGCTCCTTCTTCATGATGTAACAGGGGTCGGGAAGGAAGGTGAAGGGGGCGATCACATCCAGCATGCCCTGATGCTTGCCGGCGATCAGGGCGGGGCCGCTGGGCCGGTGCTCCAGCCCGCGCACCTCGACCTTCACGCCGCAGATCCAGCGCAGGCCGAACAGCACAAAGGCCGCCCACATGCGGATCACCACCATCGACGGGTCGCGCCCGAACACCAGCACGGGCGACATGAACAGGGCAAAGATCGCCATCGACAGATACAGCCAGGCGACAAAGATCAGCGATCGCAGCGTGGTCACTCGCGGGCCTTCTTCGCGGCTTCCTCGGCCACGCCCTGCACCGCATCGGCCGATCGGTCGCCGCTGATGCGCCGCACGCCCTCGCGCACCATCACGGTCAGGTATTTCATATATTCCAGTGTCATACGTCGCGCCGTCACCGCTGCCCGCCACCAACCCCGGTCATCGAGGGCGGGCGTCTTGATGGCGTAGGGGGTGAGCTCGACGCCGGGCAGGGCGCTGCGGATCTCCACCAGGCTGCGCGGCATATGGTAGTCCGAGGTCACCACGATCAGGCTGTCATAGCCGTTGGCCCGGGCCCAGCGGCCGATCTCGCGGGCGTTGCCCATGGTGTTCTCGGCCTCGAACCCGAGGTCGACGCAGCAGGCGAACAGCCGGTTCGAGCCCGGGGTGACGGCCTTCAACTCGGCCTTCTGAACCTGACGGTTGACGCCCGAGATGAGCAGCCGGTCGCCCTTGCCGTTCTCGAGCAGGCGGACGGCGGCATCGACCCGCTCCGACGACGGACCGGTCAGGGCGACAATGCCGTCCGCCCGCGCGGGATCATCCGCCGGCGAATAGCTCCGCACCCGGTCGGCAAAGGCAAACAGCCCGACCAGCCAGACAAGGGCGAGAATGGCAAGGAGGGCCAGAAAGCGCATCGCCCTTAACTACCCCCCGGCCCGCTGCCTGCCAAGCCACAGCCGGATCGACAGCCGGGCGGCCACCGCGGCCACGACCGCCGTGACCAGTGGCCACGGCGCCAGCCAAACCAGGTCGGTCAGGATCAGCGGAAGGATGCGTCCCAGCGTCCCGGTCAGCGGCGCCAGCGCCACGACCAGGCCGGCCAGCAGGGCCAGACCCGCGCCGATCGCTCCGGCCAGGGCCGCATCCCGCCCCATATGCCACTGGGCGAGGGCGGTCAGGGTACCCTCATCGGCGCCAGCCAGCTGCAGGGCCCGAAGCGCGCCATCGCGGCTCTCGACCGCCTGACGGGTGCCCAGTACCAGCGCTGTGGCCGTGAGCAGGGCGGCCCCGATCAGCGCGATCAGCGTCACCTGATGCACACCGCGTGCCGCGCCGATGAAGTCGGTCCGCCACAGGCTGTGGTCGTCGACCGTGCCATCCACCCCGGCCTCGGCCAGGGCCCGGTTCAGGCTGACGGCGCTGGCGGGCTCGGCCGGATCCAGCCGCAGGCGCACAAGCTGCGGCAAAGGCAGGGTCGCCAGATCGGCCTCGCCCAGCCAAGGGAGCAGCAGGGCCTCCGCCTCGGCGCGCTCCAGGGCCACGGCCTCCCGCACGCCGCGCACCCCGGAAAGGGCCTCGGCGGCCCGGGCGGCGGCGGTCGGGCCGCTCTCGTCAGCGCGGGGGCGAATCAGGGCGGTGGCCTCGCTGCTCATGCGACTGGTCCAGTCGCCGGCGGCCCGGCTGGTCCCCACATGGGCCAGGAGCGCCAGGGCCGTCAGCAGGCTCAGCACGGTCAGCATCACGAGGCCAAGCCGCCGGGTCGCGCCGCCGTCGGGCCACAGGTCGGGACCCGCCAACAGGGCAGGGCGCCTCATCGGGTCCGCTCCGGCTCGACCAGCCGACCGGCCTCGAGGTGCAGCCGCCGGTCGCCCTTGCGGACCTCATGACCCGTCCCGTCGCCGTCGCGGGTCATGATTACGGTCGCGCCTTGCCGGTTGAGGATCCGAAGCAGGCCCAGCATGCGCTTGGCCGAGGCGGCATCCAGTCCCGCCAGCGGCTCGTCCGCCAGGATCAGCTCAGGTCCCGTCATCATGGCCCGCGCCAGCGCCACCAGCCGCCGCTCGCCGCGCGACAGCGTCCCGGCCATCCGTCCGGCCATGTCGGACAGGCCGACGAAGTCCAGCATGGCGGCCAGATCCGCTTCGTGCCCCCGGGGGTCTTCGCCGGTGACACGCAGGGTCACGACCAGATTGTCGGCCACGCTCAGATGCGCCAGCAGCGGGTCGTCCTGGGCGATCAGGCCGATCCGGCGCCTCAGTTCGCCGGCCTCGCGTCCCCGCAACCGGTCCCGGTCCCGGCCAAACAGCACGACCTGACCAGCTTCTGGCCGCAGCAGGCCTGCCATCAAGCCGATCAGCAGACTCTTGCCCGCGCCGGACCGCCCGGTAAGGAAGTTGAAAGAGCCCGTCGTCACAGTGAGATCGATACCCCGCAGCAGGTCGGGGTGTCCGGCGTGGCCGAACGTCACGCCTCTCAGGCGCACCGGCCAGCCGGCTTCGCCTCGGGGGCCATCGGTCGGGCTGGACAGGTCAGAGGCGGCGATCGTGCGGGTCACATCGAATACAGGTCAGGGAAGCCGGGATAGAGGTCAACGGGGCGCGGGGTCGCTTCGGGGGGCACGACGCCTCATGCCTCGCGGTCACCGCTCATGATACTGACCTGCCCTGCCTGCGCCACCAGCTATTTCGTCCCCGACACCGCCCTGGGGGCGCAGGGACGCACCGTGCGCTGCCAGTCCTGTGCCCACAGCTGGCACGCCATGCCCGACGAGCCGCTTGAGCTCAAGGCCGAGGCTGTGCCGTCCGGAGAGGCCCCTGCGCCGGTTGAGGCCCCGACTCCGGCGGCGGCCCCGGTCAGCGAGAGCCTCGCCGAAACCCCCGCGCCGGAACTGCCCAAGGCCTATCGCGCCCGCGCCGAAACCGCCCGCCGCACCCGTCGCGCCGCCGTGCACGGCGCGGTCTGGGCCGGGGTTGCCAGCATTTTCGTCGGCCTCATCGCCGGGGCCTGGCTGTTCCGCGTCGAGGTGGTCGACATCCTTCCGCGCACGGCGGTGGCCTATGCCGCCGTCGGCATGCCCGTGAATGTCACCGGGCTGGAATTCGAGGCTGTGGGCGCCCGCGCCCTGCCCGAAACACCGGACAAGGTCATGGTCTCGGGCGCGCTTCGCAATGTACGGGACCGCGAGATCGTCGCGCCCTCGGTGCGTGTGGCCCTGCTGGACGACCACGGCGCCGAGATCGCCCATGCGGTGGTCCGCCCGGACGGCGCCCCCGTGCTTCCCGGCCAGGTGTCCGGCTTTGCCGTCGTTCTTGCTGATCCGGGCGGAAAGGCGACCGGCGTCGGCGTCGATTTCGTTCTGGATGCCGCGCCTTCGCCCGTCCCCGTGCAGCGGAAGGCGCCGACGCGCAGCACGCCCGTCGAGCACCCGGCGTCCGCGGATCCTGAAACGGCCGGATCCGCCCATCCCGTCCCGGCCGATCACGAACCGACCGCCGACGCTCACGCCGAGACGGCCCCTGCGCTGCGTCCCGCGCGGGCCTTGACCCCGGACACGCCGGCCGAACTGACGCCCGTCCGGGCCGTGCCGCTCGACAGCGCCGCCCATTAGGCGCTATCGGCCCCGCATGGCCGATCCCTCCTCTGACCGTCCCGCCCCGTCCGTCCTGCTCGACCAGGCCGGCGTGGCCGCCGTGGTCGAGGATCTGGCGCGGCGCATTGCGCCCCATGTGGATGACGAGACCGTGGCCGTGGTGCTGCTGACCGGCGGGCTGTGGTTCGCGGCCGACCTGACCCGGGCGCTGGCCCGTCAGGACCGCCATCTGCGCTTCGACGCCCTGTGGTTGGCGTCCTACGGCGACGGCAAGGAGAGCAAGGGCCGGATCGAGGTGCGGGCCCCGCTGCAGCGGTCGGTCGAGGGCCGAAAGGTCCTGATCCTCGACGATGTGTTCGACACAGGCCTGTCGCTGGCGGAATCGGTTCGGCTGGTCCGCGAGGCCGGGGCGGCCGATGTGCTGACCTGCGTCTTTGCCCGCAAGCCCTGGCCCCTGCCCCGCGCGCCGGAACCGGACTTTGTCGGCTGGGAGGCCCCGAACCGCTTCCTGGTCGGCTACGGGCTGGATCATGGCGGCGCCTGGCGCGGCCTGCCCGACATCTGCACCCTGGACTGAAGCTCAGTCGGTGAGCCAGGGCGCGACGGTCTCGCGCGCCAGCATGGCCGCATAGTCCGGACGCGGGCGGACCACGGCAAACCGGTCGCCGTCTACCAGCACCTCGGGTACCAGCGGTCGACTGTTGTATTCGCTGGACATGGCGGCGCCATAGGCCCCGGCGCCCTTGAAGGCGACCAGGTCCCCGGTCATCAGTTCGGGGAGGAGCCGGTCGCGGGCAAAGGTGTCTCCGGTCTCGCACACCGGGCCGACTACGTCATATGGCCCCTCTGGACCGCCTGCGGCCTGCACCGGCACCAGCGGGTGGAAGGCGTCATACAGGGCGGGCCGCATCAGATCGTTCATCGCCGCGTCCAGCACCAGAAAGCGTCGTCCGTCCGGTCGCACCGTCACGTGGATGACCCGCGCCAGCAGGACCCCGGCATTGGCGACGAGCAGCCGCCCGGGCTCAAAGACGGTGTCCACGTCCAGCCCCGCCATCGCTTCCGCCACCATGACGGCATAGGTCGCCGGGTCGGGCGGGGTCAGCCCCGGCTCGTACGGCACACCCAGCCCCCCGCCGAGATCCAGCACCCGCACGGCGTGACCGTCAGCGCGCAGCCGGCGGGTCATGTCCGCCAGTACGGAAAAGGCATCCCGCAGGGGCGCAAGGTCCAGAATCTGGCTGCCGATGTGACAGGCGAGGCCCACCGGCCGCACCCGCCCACGGGTGGCCGCGCGGGCATAGAGCGACAGGGCCTCCTCGACCGGGACGCCGAACTTGTCGCCTCCGCCGCCGGTGGTGATTTTGGCATGGCCTCCGGCGCCGACGCCCGGGTTCACCCGGATGGCAATGTCCGGGCGGATGCCGGTGGCCTCGGCAATCCGCTCCAGACGCTCCAGCTCAGGCCCGGACTCGATATTGATCTGGCGCACCCCTGCTTCGAGGGCGAACGCCAGTTCGGCATCAGTCTTGCCCACGCCGGAGAAGATGATGCGGTCGGCCGGAATGCCCGCCGCCAGCGCGCGTCGGATCTCGCCCTCGGAGACGGTATCAGCCCCGGCGCCGAGACGCCCGAGGGTCGCCAGCACGGACAGATTGCCGTTGGCCTTCACCGCAAAGGCGATCAGCGACCGGCCCAGCGAAGCGCCCTGTGCCTGCAAGGCCTCGCGGAGCACCTGATAGTGTCGTGTCAGGGTCGCGGTCGAATAGACATAGGCCGGCGTGCCGACCGCTTCGGCAATCGCGGCCAGCGGCACGGCCTCGGCATGGAGGCGGCCGTCGATGTGCTGAAAATGGTCCACGTCGTCTCGGGGAGGAGGACGACCTTGCGGTCGTCAGGAAAGCGGGCTGCCGCCGCCCGAATAGGGATTGCTGGGGCCGCCGTCGATCGGCTGCT
>CAXICH010000106.1:0-7286 GCA_964022245.1 uncultured Alphaproteobacteria bacterium | reverse complement strand
GGCCGAAGCCCCCACCATGATCGTGGCGCCGATCGAAGCGGTCATTGCCGCCGTGGCTGCCTTAAGGGCGCGAATGCCCGATGCCATCGCAGACGTCCTCATCTCAGTCTTTCCTACGAGCGATCTGCGAACGGATCGCAGACGAACCCGGCCCCTCGGGCGTAGAGTGATGGCCGGTCCTTATCCCCCCGCTTCGCGCTTGCCAAGCGATGGAGGCCGATCAATGCCGCTCCATGACGCCGCACCCGGAAATTAAATCGTCGTCATGTTTTGCAAGCTACCTTGCATCGCCAAATAGCTTGCGATAGCGAATGGGTCATCAAAGGAGGCCGATTTGCCCGAGCCGATTGAAGTACAGCTGAAGAAGGGAGTGCTGGGACTGTGCGTCCTCGCCCTTCTGGCCCGTGATGACAGCTATGCCTATGAGATCGCCAGTCGCCTGTCCGATGCGATCGATATGGGTGAAGGCACCATCTATCCGCTGATGCGTCGGATGCAGTCCGATGGCTGGGTCGAGACCTATCTGGTCGAATCACCCGCCGGACCGTCGCGGAAATATTATCGCCTGACTGATGCCGGCCGACGCGCGCTGGAGGACCAGGGCCGCGAGTGGCGTCGGTTTGCCGCGGCCGTCGACGCGCTGATCATCGAGGCGGACACGCCCGTACCCGCCACCACAGACACGCAAGAGGGGGGAGCTGCCCAATGACCCGCACCGAGTTCATGTCCCGGCTGAAGAAGGGACTGGTCGGCATGCCGACCAGCGCCGCAGCCGAAGTCCTCAATGACTATGAGGCCCATTTCGATGACGGTCTGGCCGAAGGTCGCAGCGAGGCCGAAGTGGCCGAGGCCCTCGGCAATCCGGACCGTCTGGCCCGCGAACTGAAGGCCGAGGCCGGGATCCGTCGCTGGCACCAGGAGCAGAACCCGTCCTCTGCCACGGCCGCGATCCTGGCCGTGCTGGGACTGGGCGCCATCGACATCCTGTTCCTGCTTCCGCTGCTGATGAGCCTGATCGGTGTCATTCTCGGGGGCTATGCAGCAGCCCTGGGCCTGTTCGCCGGCGGTCTCGGCGTGATGCTCGCCGGACCGTTCGCCTCGCCGCCGGGAGGGGCCGTCGCGGCCCTGCTGGCCGGACTGGGTCTTATGGCCGCCTCGGTGACCGTGGCCGCCATCCTGACCGTCCTCTCGATCTGGCTGGTCAATGGCGTCGTCTGGTTCGCCCGTCTTCACTATCGCCTGCTCAAGCCCGCGCTTGAGCCCCAGGCCTCCTGATCCCCTGTCCCGGAGAAATCTCATGGTCCGCAATTTTCTGATCATCGCCGCGGCAGCACTGGTTCTGTCCGTCGTCTGTCTGGCCGGGGCCTTTGCCCTCGGAGGACGTGAATTGGCTGCCAACGGCTGGAGCTGGACGGTCTTCAACAGCGACGGCGAGAGCATCCGCTTCGAGCGGGTTCGTAACGCCGATGCCCACGACACAGGTCCCGAGGTGACCCGCACGCTCGCCTGGGACGGCAGCGACACCCTGGTGCTCGATTTCGACGGTCAGGTCGAATACGTCCAGGGCAACACCGCGGGTGTGACTGTCACCGGGCCCGAGACGGTGGTCGATCGCGTCGAGGTCGTGGACGGCCGCATTCGCCTGAAAGACGGCGAGGACGAGGTCTTCCTCAGCTGGGAGGACGGTGGTCCTCGCGGCTGGAGCCCGCGCGACGATCTGAGGATTGTTGTCACCGCGCCCGACGTGACCCGGTTCCGCCTCAGTGGCTCGGGCCACATGGACATCCGCGCCTATGATCAGGACCAGCTGGAGCTCGGCGTTTCCGGATCGGGTGAGATCGAGGCCGCGGGCCGCACCCGGGCCCTGACGCTCGACATCTCGGGCTCGGGGGAGGTCGATCTCGAGGCCCTTGAGCTGGCCGACGCCGACGTCACCGTCTCGGGCTCGGGTGAGGCGCGGCTGGGCCCCACGGGTCGCGCAGCCGTCGCCATTTCCGGCTCGGGCGACGTGACGCTGACCCGCCGCCCTCAAAGCCTGGACAGCCGGGTGTCGGGATCGGGCGATATTCGTCAGCCCTGAGTGGACCGGGCGGGTGACGCGAGCGCCCGGCGTGCCTAGATAGGGACATGACCCAGCCTTCCTCCCCCGCCCCTGCGACCTCCCTGCTGGAAGCCGCAGCCCTGTCGCCCGAGACGGCGCGCGCGATCCTGACCGGTGCCATGACGGGCGCCGACGATGGCGAGCTGTTTCTGGAAAGGGCGGAGACCGAATCACTGGTGTTCGATGACGGGCGGCTGAAGGCCGCGTCCTATGATGCTCATGAGGGCTTTGGCCTCCGGGTGGTGTCGGACGAGACCGCCGGCTATGCCCACTCCAGTGTCGTGGACGCCCCCTCGATGACACGGGCCGCAGAAACGGCCTCTCTGGCCACCCGCGGTCGCAGCGGTACGCAGGCCGAGGCGCCGCTCTCGACCAATCGACAACTGTATGCGCCGGTTGATCCGCTGGCCTCGCCGGCCTTCTCTGACAAGATCGCCCTGCTGTCGGAAATCGATGCCTGGACCCGCGCGCGCGATCCCCGTGTGGTGCAAGTCTCCGTGTCGATGGCCGGCGAGCATCGCGACATCGAGATCCTGCGGGCCGACGGACGCAGTGTGCGCGATATCCGCCCGCTGGTCCGGCTGAACGTCTCCGTCACGGTCGAACAGAACGGCCGCCGCGAGAGTGCCTCCGCCGGAGCCGGGGGCCGCGCGGGCTTCGACACCTGGATCGCCCCGGCACACTGGCAGGCCCAGGTCGACGAGGCCCTCCGTCAGGCGCTGGTCAACCTCGAGGCTGTCGATTGCCCGGCGGGCGAGATGGATGTGGTGCTCGGCGCCGGCTGGCCCGGCGTGCTGCTCCACGAAGCCGTAGGTCACGGATTCGAAGGCGACTTCCACCGCAAGGGCAGCTCGGTCTTCTCCGGCATGATGGGCAAGCGGGTCGCCGCTCCGGGCGTGACGGTCGTGGACGATGGGTCGATCGCGGGTCGTCGCGGCTCGCTGACCGTCGACGACGAGGGGACGCCGACCTCGCGCACCGTCCTGATCGAGGACGGCATCATGGTCGGCCTGATGCACGACCGGCTGAGCGCCAGAAAGCTGGGCGCCCGGGCCACGGGCAATGCCCGCCGTCAATCGTTTGCCCACCCGCCCATGCCACGCATGACCAACACCTTCATGGAAGGCGGCAAGGACAGCCGCGCCGACATGATCGCCTCGACCAGGCGTGGCCTCTACGCTGCGAATTTCGGCGGTGGCCAGGTGGACATCACCAATGGCAAGTTTGTGTTCTCGGCCTCCGAGGCCTATCTGATCGAGGACGGCAGGATCACGGCGCCGGTGCGGGGCGCGACCCTGATCGGCGATGGGGCCACAGCCCTGACCAACATCAGCATGATCGGCGACGACTTTGCCTTCGATCCCGGAGTCGGCGTGTGCGGCAAGGCGGGACAGGGCGTGCCGGTCGGGATCGGACAACCCAGCCTGAAGATCGGCGGCCTGACGGTGGGTGGAACCGCGCTCTAGTCTTCGCCCTGGTCGGCGCGCCAGTCGGGGCCGACAATCTCGAACCCGCGCCGTTCCAGATCGTCCAGAACCCCGCCGGTTTCGGCCAGCACCCGCAACGGGGCGACCGCAAGCGTAACCCCCGGCTCGCGCAGGGCGCCCTCAACTGCGCTGATCCATTGGCCGCGCAACAGGGTGCCCAGGGCCGGGTCGCCCCACGGCCAGCACTGCATCATGGCCGACTCGATCGGCGAGGCCATGACGGCCGGAACGTCGAACCGGGTCCAGGCCAGACCGCGCGCCTGCACCGCCTCCGGACCGGCTTCAGTGGCGGCGATCGATGCCTGCATGCAGGGGACCCAGGTCTCGGGCGGTCGAGTCAGCAGGTCATCGATGAGGGCATCGCCTCGCACACTGCCGATCGAGGTCACCGGCACCCGCGCGCGCCGGGCCGCGCGCCTTACCACCTCGCCGACCTCGTGATTGCCGCGATCGCGCAGGCCCAGTTTGTCAGACAGCAGGTCACTGGACACGATCAGGAAGCTGTCGCGGGACCAGTCCTCGTCATAGGTTGCCTCCAACGCATCCATGCGGGCCTGCCACTCAGGCGACAGATAATCCGCGCTGGTCTTGCCCTCCGGCATGCGGGTCAGGGTGCGGGACCGCCAGATGATCCGGAAGATGTCGGCCGGCGACACATTGGCCTGTTGGGGAAAATAGACGCGATCCGCCTGCCGCGTGGCCTGTTCCAGCGCGTCGGGACGCCATTCGATGCCGGCGGGCACCGCCTGGATGGCTCCGACCAGCAGGATGGTGGCCCCGCCCCGGGTCACCTCCCACATCGGCGCGCCCGAGCGGCGAGCCGTGACGATGATCTCGTCCACCGTCGTTTCAGTGTCCTGGGCGCGGACCGGCTGAGGGGCTATCGCGACGGTCGCCACACAGGCAATGAGCACCAGCGAAGCTCGGGCCACCCGGCCGCCCCAAACATTACATCCAAGTAACATCATGTATTGCCTGTCATGAAACCGATTTAATCTACTTATCGAACTTGTAACTGGCTCACGTCAACTTGAAAGACGACACATCTCCCCAACGACGAGGGGAATATTCATGACGCGCAAAGCACTGTTGATCAGCACAACCGCAGCCACCCTGGCCATGGCGTTCGCGCCACACGTCATGGCGCAGGAAGCGATGGGAGAGGGTACGGCCAGCGCCCGCTCGACGGATCAGGGCATCCTGATCTTCACGCCTGACTTCTTTGCCGACCAGAACCCGAACACGGCGCTGGATATGGTGCAGAGGGTGCCCGGCTTCTCGGTGAGCGACGGCGATGGAGGTCGTGGGTTCGAGGGGGCAGTCGGCAATATCCTGATCAATGGCGCGCGCCCCGCCTCCAAGAACGACAGCGGATCCTCGGTGCTGTCGCGTACACTCGTGGACCAGGTCGAGCGCATCGAACTGGTCCGCGGCGGCGCGCCCGGGATCGACATGCAGGGCTATGCCGTCGTCGTGAATGTCATCCTGAAGAACCAGAGCAGCCGCCAGACGGTCGTGAATGCCAACGCCACCTTCTTTGACGGCGGCACGGATGTTTACGGCGGATCCTACCAGTTCACGGCCCGTGACGGCGAACGGACCTGGGGCTTTACCCTGTCGGACGGGATCGGCATGAGCGATTCCAACGGCATTGGCCCCGCCACCCGGCGC
Source organism: uncultured Alphaproteobacteria bacterium (assembly GCA_964022245.1). Taxonomy (GTDB): domain Bacteria; phylum Pseudomonadota; class Alphaproteobacteria; order Caulobacterales; family Caulobacteraceae; genus Brevundimonas. Next base: position 2,027 of record CAXICH010000106.1, on the reverse strand, counting down.
GCCGCCGACGGCACCCTGCTGCGCCAGGAAGACTTCTACAACGACGGTTACGGCGGCGGTTCGGCCATCCGCGGCAACTATGCGGCGCCGATGCTGGGCGGCAAGATCGACCTGACCGCGCGCATCGGCACCAATGACTGGCACAGCTTTGAACAGTTCACCGCCCCGGGCACCTTCCGGGAAAGCCGCTACGATGACGACGGAGTCTCGGGCGAAGTCGGCGCCGTCTACACCCGCCCTCTCGGCGCGCGGCTGTCGATGGAGACCCGTTTCATCCACGAGTTCTCCGACTTCGACTCGGTCTCGACCTACAATGCGGATCTGGGCGGGGGACCGGAACCGGAACAGCGCTTCGAATCGGTCGGCGACGCGTCAGAAACCATCGCCCGCAGCCTGGTCCGCTTTGAACGGTCTGACGCCCTGACCTTCGAAGGCGGGGGCGAAATCGCCTACAACCGCCTCGATACAGAACAGGCCTTCTCGGTGGGGGGCACACCAGTAGCCCTGCCCTCGGCGTCAGTCGTGGTTGAGGAAACCCGCGGCGAACTGTTCGGCAAGAGCACATGGCGCATGTCGTCGACCCTGTCGCTGGAGAGCGGTCTGCGGCTCGAGTCCTCGACCATCAGCCAGTCGGGTGACACCGAGAACGAAAAGTCCTTCTTCTTCGCCAAGCCCCGGCTGCAACTGAGCTGGACCCCGATGGCCGACACCCAGGTGCGGGCCCGGTTCGAACGCGAGGTCGGCCAGCTGTCGTTCGGTGACTTTGCCGCCAGTGCGGAGCTGGACAGCCAGAATGTCCTGGGCGGAAACGCGGACCTGGAGCCCGAAGACCGCTGGATCAGCGAGGTCACCATCGAACGCCGCTTCTGGGGCGACGGCATCGTCAGCATTGGCCTGCGCCACGACGAAATCGGCAATGTCATCGACCGCATTCCTCTGGCGGGCGGTCTGTCGGCGGTCGGAAATATCGGCGACGGCACCCTGGACCAGCTGTCGGTCAACATCATCATCCCGACCGACGAGGCCGGGATCAGCGGCGGCCAGCTGCGCTTCCGCAACGACTGGAACAGCACCGAGGTCACCGACCCGACCACCGGCGAGAAACGACCGATCTCGGGCGTGCGCGCCCGGCAACCTGTGGTCTCCTTCGCCCAGGACATCACCAGCTGGCGGATCAACTGGAGCGTGGCGTGGATCCCCGTCCTCGGACAGGCCACCTATGATCCCGACCAGACCTTTGCGTGGAAGGGCGGCGACTACTTCGAACTGGCCGCCGAGTACAAACCGACCGACAGCCTGTCGATCCGCGCCCAGGTCAATCTGTGGGACCGGTTCGACACCGAGCGGACCGTTTACGCGGACCGCACGACACCCCGGCCCGTCGCCTTCATCGAGCGGCGCGAGATCGATCCGAGAACCTTCTTCTCGATCCGGCTGCGCAAGACCTTCTGAGTCACTCGTCCGGCCACCTTTCCGTCTTGTAACTGGCGATTGACGGTTCGGGCGTTATGGGTGGCCGGATCAACGGGAGGCGACATGACACGATCGGTCTGGCTGGCGAGCACCGCCGCGGCCACCCTCTGGCTGGGCATGGCCCTGCCCGGAATGGCCCAGGACATGACCGGTGCGACGATCGAGGCGCGTCAGGATCCGGAGCGCCCGGGCGTCCTGATCTACGATCCCGCCTTCTTCGCCGATACACGCCCGCGCACCGCGCTCGACATGATCCAGCGCCTGCCCGGCTTCGCCCTGGCCGGTGGCAGTTCGGGGACGCGAGGCCTCGCCGGTACCGCCGGCAATGTGCTGATCGACGGACGGCACCCCTCGACCAAGAGCGAGGGACTGGCCAATCTTCTGGGCCGCATCTCGGCCGACAGTGTCGAGCGGGTGGAACTGATCCGGGGCGGCGCTCCGGGCATCGATATGCAGGGGCGTTCGGTGGTCGCCAACGTGGTCCTGAAGAACACGGTGACGGTCGAGCGCGTGCTGGGCCTTGACGCCTATGTCTATGAGGACGGCTATATCGG
>CAXICH010000105.1:0-7337 GCA_964022245.1 uncultured Alphaproteobacteria bacterium | reverse complement strand
TAAAGGGCGCGTCCGAACTCGGCGGCCATCTTCAGGGTAAAGGCATGGCGTTCGATCAGGCCCATAGGCCGCCCGTCTTCATCGACCACGCCGATGGCCAGGGTGTTGGGCTCGGTTCGGAAGCGCTCAAACACGTCCGACCCGAGGACGTAGGGCCCGACCGGTTCGGCGATGACGCGATAGTCCCTGATCCGGGCCATACAGAACGCTCCTGACTTCCGGGCGCAGCCTTGGCGGCAATCCCTTAAGGATGGCTTTTTCGAATTCGAAGATTGTGCAACGAAATCATAGAGATAAATCCGACTACGGACGTATTCTGCAGATTGGGATCGAGCGGGCCGCTCATGCCGGACACCCGGGACGGCGTCGCCGGTGCCTTTCGGGGTGACGAACGGCTTTCGTCTCGCTAGACGACGGGCGTCATGACAGACCTGAACCAACTGGAACTGGACCTGATCAACGCCATCGGCTCGGCCGATGGTGTGCAGGCCCTCGAGGACCTTCGCGTGTCCGCTCTCGGCAAGGCCGGCTCGATCTCCGGCCTGCTGAAGGGGCTCGGCGCCATGAGCCCGGACGAACGACGCTCGGAGGGGCCGCGGATCAACGGCCTGCGCGACCGCGTCGCGAGCGCACTCGCTTCCCGCAAGGCCGAACTTGAGGCTGCTGACCTGGAAGCCCGGCTCAAGTCCGAGCATCTGGATCTGACCCTGCCGTCCCGCCCGGCGCGCTCCGGCAGTGTCCACCCGACCCTGCAGGTCATGGACGAAATGGTCGCCCTGTTCGCCGACATGGGCTTCTCGGTGGCCGAAGGCCCGGACATTGAGGACGACTTCCACAATTTCACCGCCCTGAACTTTCCGCCCAAGCATCCGGCGCGGGAGATGCACGACACCTTCTTCCTGAAACCCGATCCGCAGACGGGTGAGCGCAAGGTGCTGCGCACCCACACCAGTCCGGTGCAGATCCGGACGATGATGTCGACGACACCGCCGATCCGGATCATCGCGCCCGGTCGGACCTTCCGGAAGGATTCGGACGCCACCCATACGCCGATGTTCCATCAGGTCGAGGGACTGGTGATCGACCGCGAGATCCACATGGGCCACCTCAAATGGACGCTGGAGACCTTCGTCGCCCGCTTCTTCGAGGTCGAGGGGATCGATGCGCGGTTCCGGCCGCACCACTTCCCCTTCACCGAACCCTCGGCCGAGATGGACATCCGCTGCGACCGCTCGGGTGGCGTGCTGAAGCTCAACGAGGGCGACAGCTGGATGGAGATCCTTGGCTGCGGCATGGTCCATCCCAATGTGCTGCGCACCTGCGGCATCGACCCTGACGCGTATCAGGGCTTTGCCTTCGGCATGGGCGTCGACCGGCTGGCCATGCTGAAGTACGGCATCCCCGATCTGCGCCCCATGTTCGAGGGCGACAGTCGCTGGCTGTCCCACTACGGCTTTTCCGCCTTTTCCGCGCCCAGCTCCGCTGCCGGGCTGAGCTGACCCCACGTCCAGGACCCGTCCCATGAGCACTCCTCCGATCACCAACCCGAGCGGCCGCGAACTGGTTGAGCGCGACACCTTCCAGAACGAGGCCATCTGGCTGCCCGCCATGGGTGTCCAGCACCTGAATGCCGAAAAGTTCATGGTCGAGGGCAAGACCTTCACCGACTGCCTGATCGAGGGACCGGCGGTGCTCGCCATCGGCGAGGGTGTCCAGTTCGACGGCTGCAACATGGGCTCCGCCACCGATGTCCGAAACCTGTTGCTGACGCCGCGTGGGCCCCGTGCCGCCGGGGTGATCGGCTTCAAGGACTGCCGCTTCGTCCGCTGCCGGTTCATGCAGATCGGCTTCACCGGGGGGGAGGACGCGGTGGCCGAGATGGAGCGCGGTCTGCTGAGCGCCCGCGAGATCACCGACCGGGCGGCGCAGCAGGCACTGCAGAAGGGCAAGGACGGGGCCTCGTGAAGTTCACCCTCTCCTGGCTGAAGGACCATCTCGACACGACGGCGGACGCAGCGGGCGTCGCCGGGGCCATGACCATGGCCGGACTGGAGGTCGAGGAGGTCACGGACCCGACCGCGGCGCTGGCCCCTTTCACCGTCGCGCGGATCGTGTCGGCCGAACGCCATCCCAATGCGGATCGCCTGCAGGTCTGTCAGGTCGAGACCGTGGACGGGCCGAAGGAGATCGTCTGCGGCGCGCCGAATGCCCGGGCGGGCCTGACCACCATCTACGCCCCCATCGGCGCCTTCGTGCCGGGCCTCGGCGTGACTCTTGTCGAGAAGCCGGTGCGCGGCGTGGTGTCGAACGGCATGCTGTGCTCCGCCGCCGAGCTTGAACTGCCGGGGGACAGCGACGGTATCCTCGACCTGCCGGCCGACCTCGTGGTCGGCACGCCTGCCGCAGAGGTGTTCGGCGCCGAGCCGGTCATCGACTTTGAGGTCACCCCCAACCGCCCCGACTGGCTGGGCGTCGACGGCATCGCCCGCGATCTGGCCGCCGCCGGTCTCGGCCGGCTGAAGACCCCGGCCATCGCCCCCGTGCCGGGCCGCTTTCCCTGCCCGGTGTCGATCCGGCTGGAGGCCCCCGGCCTGTGCCCCGTCTTCGCCGGCCGGGTCATCCGCGGCGTCACCAACGGCCCCTCGCCCGAGTGGCTGCAGGGGCGACTGGCGGCCATCGGTCTCAGATCCATCAACCGGCTGGTCGATGTCACGAATCTGATCGCCTACGACCGGGCCCGGCCGCTGCACGTCTATGACCTCGCCAGCCTGAAGGGGCCGGCCGTGGTCGCGCGGGGCGGGACCGATGGCGAGACCGTGGCCGCGCTGGACGGCAAGACCTATGCGGCCGCCCCCGACATCTGCGTCATCGCCGATGACGACGGCGGACGGGCCATCGGCCTCGGCGGCGTCATGGGCGGCGAGACGACCGGCTGCTCGGACGCCACGACCGACGTCTTCCTCGAGAGCGCCTGGTTCGACCCGCTGGCGACGGCCCAGACCGGCCGGACGCTGGGCATCAGCTCGGACGCCCAGTACCGCTTTGCCCGCCGGGTTGACCCCGGCACGGTGGTGCCCGGGATCGAGCTGGCCACCCGGATGATCCTGGACCTGTGCGGCGGCGAGCCGTCCGAGATCGAGGTCGCGGGCGAGGCCCCGGCCGCCCCCGCAGCCTTTGACTTCGACCCGGCCCGGGTCGGGCGGCTGACCGGGCTGGACGTCAGCCCCGGGCGCACTGCCGAGGTGCTGACCGCGCTCGGCTTTGCCGTCGAGACCGGCCAGCCGTGGAGCGTGACCCCGCCCAGCTGGCGCGCCGATGCACACGGCCCGGCCGACCTGATCGAGGAGGTGGCGCGGATCGTCGGCTATGACGCCCTGCCGTCCACCCCCCTGCCAGATCTGGGCGCCCCCAGCGCCGGCCTGCTGTCGCCGCTGCAGGCCCGGGTGCGCCGGGCCCGCCGGGCGTTGGCCGCCCTGGGCTATGCCGAGGCGGTCACCTGGTCCTTCACCAGCCAGGACATCGCCCGGGCCTTTGGCGGCGGGGACGACCGGCTGCTGGTCGAGAACCCCATCGCCCAGGGCCTCGACTGCATGCGGCCCTCGATCCTGCCGAACCTGATCCAGGCGGCGGCACGCAATGCCGACCGGGGCCACCCCGATGTGGCCCTGTTCGAGATCGGGCCGGTCTATCGCGACGACAGCCCGACCGGTCAGCGTACGGCGATCACGGTCGTCGTGGCCCCCCATGCCGCCCGCCACTGGAGCGGCGCGGGCGAAGACCCGCTGTTCCGGCTCAAGGGCGACCTGATGCGGTTGCTGACCCTGCTGGGTGCCCCCGCCGGCCTGCAGACGGTGCAGGACCCCGAGCGCAGCCCCACCGACGGCTGGTGGCATCCGGGCCGTTCGGCACGGGTGCAACTGGGACCCAAGGCCCTCATCGCCCAGTTCGGCGCCCTGCACCCGGCGACACTGAAGACGCTGGACGCCGAAGGGCCGATGCTGGGCTTCGAGCTGATCCTCGAGGCGCTGCCCGAACCACGCGGCGCGAAGACCAAGTCGCGCGGCCCCGCCAACCTGTCGACCCTGATGCCGCTCAGCCGCGACTTTGCCTTTGTGGTCGAGGACCGGGTGCCGGCGGGCGATCTGGTCCGGGTGGTGCAGGGGGCCGACAAGGCGCGGATCACCGACGTCGCCGTCTTTGACGTCTATCGCGGCAAGGGCGTCGAGCCGGGCCTCAAATCGGTGGCGCTGGAAGTCACCGTCCAGCCCGATCAGGCGACCCTGACCGAAGCCGAGATCGAGGCCCTGTCGGCGAAGATCGTGGCGGCGGCGCAAAAGCTGGGTGCCGCGCTGCGCACCTGACGGGTGAATGGCAATCTGGCGTTAACCTTGCCGCCGCAAGTCTGACTCAATGCCGGGACAGGGTGCGGCCCTGTCGCTGCCTGAGGAGATTCGCCATGGACCGTCGCAAGCTGATCCTGACCGGCCTGGCCGCCGCCACGCCGCTGGCAGCCGGTTCGCTGTCGGGCTGCGCCACCTCGCAGCCCGGACAGGCCGCCACGGGGCCCAATTATCCGATCCGCTCGGATCAGGAGGCGCCCGCCTATACCGCCGAGGAACTGGTGGCCGTCGGCTCGCGCGAGCTGGGCATCGCCGCCGAGGCGATGGGGGCCGCCATCGAGCGCATCTTCGCCGATCAGGGTGACCGTCCGACCGCCTATATCGCGGGCGAGGAGGGCGCGGGGGCCATGGGGATCGGCGTGCGCTACGGACGCGGGGCGCTGCATATGAAGGACCTCAGCGCCTCACAGGAAATCTTCTGGCAGGGCATCTCCATCGGCTGGGATGTCGGCGGCAACGCCAGTCGCGTCTTCACCCTGGTTTACGGGCTGTACTATCCCGACATGATCTATCGCCGCTATCCGGGGGTCGAGGGCTCGGCCTATCTGATCGGCGGCGTCGGCGTGAACTACCAGCAGGCCGACGGCATCATCCTGGCACCCGTGCGGACCGGCGTCGGCCTGCGCCTCGGCGCCAACGTCGGCACCATGGCCTACAGCCGCCAGCGGAACCTGTTGCCGTTCTAGGCATGCCAGCGGGCCCGTCCGTGTTTGCGGCGGGTTGGAGGGCAGGCGGAGCGCCGGGCCTTCGCCCGGAGTGAATTGCTTTTACCGTTTCGACGAAGACCGACGCTCCGCGCGGCTGGTTTTCCGGAAGCTTGCGTCGGGTGGCCGTGTTCGGGCCTTACCGCAGCGCCCCCGGCGGGCGGGGGTGTCCTGCGACACCTCCCGGAACGGTCGAGTATCCCCCTCGACCCAATGTTGTTGGGGCCTGCCGGTCGCGCCGCAGGCGCTCACTGCTTGAGGTCCGCAGTCTGATCGGTGGTGTCCCGAAAACCCCGCTCCATCCGCTCCCGCCGCTTGCAAGGTCGCAGGCCTCACGAGCCCTCCGTGCAACGGGACGGGGGATGTTGGCATGTCCTTGAGGTGGGGCGGGAAGAACGGTCCGGGAAAAGAAGAGGGTTTTGAAAGAACCGGGAAATTTGCGGGCGGCTATCCTGTTTGATGCCCTCAACCCATCGGCGTCCCCGGGCTCGACCCGAGGATCGGTGCCGCCCGCCGGATCAATTGAACACGAACAGGATCATCAGAACCGTGAAGATCGGGATGGCGATGGCGATGACGGTTCCGGCGTCGGGCTTGCGGCTCATGGGCGAGAGGTCTCGCTGTCGAGGATCGCCTCGATCCCCTCGCGGTAGCCGGGGTAGCGGGGGCGCCAGCCGAGTTCGGCCTTGGCGCGGGCGTTCGAGAGGCGTTTGGAGTCGAGGTAGAAGCGGCGCATGCCTTCGGAGACCGAGGGGTCGGTCCAGTCGACCTCGGGCGGGAGGGGCAGGCCCATACGGCGGGCGGCCCATTCGATGACTTCATCGGCCGGCGAGGGCTGGTCATCGCAGAGGGTATAGGCACGCCCCGGGTGCGGGCGGGCCATGGAGGCGGCAAGGCCGGAGATCACATCCTCGACGTGGATGCGGTTGAACACCTGGCCGGGCTTCCTGACCAGACGGGCGCTGCCGTCGCGCAGCTTGTCGACCGGGGAGCGGCCGGGGCCATAGAGGGCGGGCAGGCGGAAAACCTGCACCGTCAGACCCATGCTCTGGCCGGCTTCCAGCCATTCAGCCTCGGCGCGGACGCGGCGGGCGCCGGTCAGGCTGGAGGCATGAAGGGGCTCGTCCTCGAAGGCCCAGGCCCCGGCCCGGTCGCCATAGACGGCGCTGGAGGAGATGTATCCGATCCAGTCGGGCCAGGCGCCTGAAGCCGACAGGGCCGGGACAAGGGCCTTGAGCCCCGGACAGCCGGAGGGCTCGGGCGGGGCGGTGACCAGCAGGGCCCCGACCTCTGCCACGGCGGCCTTGAGGGCTTCGGCATTCTCGGGGTCGATGGCGTGGAAGCCGTCGGCGGTCAGCTGGTCACGGGTCTCCGCCGAGCGGGAGGTCAGCGAGGCGGTGCCGCCGCGCGACAGGATGTCCCGGCCCATGGCCTGACCCAGCCAGCCGCCGCCGAAGATCAGGATCGACGGGGACGGGGAGGATCGGGCCGGGCTCACGCGTGAACCGGGATCAGGCCGTGCGCAGGTGGGCGGCGGCGGTGGCCGAGACCACGGGCTCGGTCTTCAGCGCCTCGGCCCGGCGGGCATTCCAGCTGGAGACGCAGGGGATCTTGGAGCGGTCGGCCCGGTCGGCATAGCGACGGGCGATCTCGGTCACATCCTGCATCAGGCCCTCGGCGAGGGTGATGGGCTTGAGGCCCAGCTCGCGGAACTGGTCATTAGCGACGACCAGCTCGTTCTCGTCGGCTTCCTGACGGGGGTTGGGGACGTTGTGGATCTCGGCGCCGGTCATGCCCGAGATCAGTTCGGCGAGGTCGCGCACGCGGCGGCTCTCGGTCATCTGGTTGAGAATCTTGACCCGGTCGCCGGCCTTCGGCGGGTTCTGGAGCGCCAGTTCGACGCAGCGCACCGTGTCCTGGATGTGGATGAAGGCACGGGTCTGGCCGCCCGAGCCGTGCACGGTCAGCGGATAGCCGACAGCGGCCTGGATCAGGAAGCGGTTGAGGACCGTGCCATAGTCGCCGTCATAGTCGAAGCGATTGATCAGGCGCTCGTCCTTGCGCGTTTCCTCGGTCTCGGCGCCCCAGACGATGCCCTGATGCAGGTCAGTGATCCTGAGGCCGTCGTTCTTGGCGTAGAACTGGAACAGCAGGGCGTCTTGGGTCTTGGTCATATGGTAGATGGAGCCGGGGTTCGGCGGGAACAGGATTTCCTGCTCGGCCGGGCCGAAGT
>CAXICH010000104.1:0-7340 GCA_964022245.1 uncultured Alphaproteobacteria bacterium | reverse complement strand
GCGAGCTTTCATGAGCGCTGGCTGCGCGACCGGCTGCAGGCGGCCGAGCTGGCCTCCACAGCGGTCGAGGCCCTGCCCTACAGCATGGTCGACGATGAGGTGGCCGAGCAGCTGATGACCATCGGCGGGGTCCAGGCCGTGGTGGTCGGGGACCAGGGCGTACGCCGCCTGTTGCTGCAGGCCCCCAATCTGCCGCGCACGCCCGACGTTATCGACCTGAGGGGACGGGGCACCTGGGCGCGGGTGGTCGAGCCGTGGCGGACCCTGTTCGGCCACCCCGACCGGTCGATCCGGGTGCAGGCCCGGCCGCGCTACCGGTCCGGGGACTATGTGGAAATCCTCGCGCCCGCCGAGCCTCTGAAGCAGGAACTGCGGACCACACTGGTCAACAGCCTGATCACCGCCGTGCTCGTCGCGGGGCTGGCGGGTCTGTTGCTGTATGCGGCACTGGCGGTGCTGGTTCTGCGGCCGCTGAACCGCGTCACCCGCTCGATCGAACGCTTCGCCGGCGATCCCGAGTCGGACCCCGAGACCCCGTCCGACCGCCGCGACGAGATCGGTCAGGTCGAGCGCGAACTGGCCCGCATGCAGGGCGAGGTCCGGCTGGCGCTGCGATCGCGCGCCCGCCTGGCGGCGCTGGGGGAGGCGGTGGCCAAGATCAATCACGACCTGAGGAATATGCTGAGCGCCGCCCAGATCGCCTCGGACCGTATGGCCGACTCCGCCGACCCCGCGGTGGCGCGGGCCCTCCCCCGTCTCGAACGGGCGCTGGGCCGGGCCACAGCCCTGACCCGCAATGTGCTGGACTATGGCAAGACCGAAGAGCCCGAGCCCCAGTTGCGTCGGCTCCCGCTGGGCGCAGCCGTAACCGCCGCTGCGCAGGATGCCGGGCTGGAGCACAGCGACATCAAGCTGGTGCGCGCCCTGCCCGCGCGGCTGGCCGTCACCGCCGACCCGGACCAGCTGCACCGTGTCCTGGTCAATCTGATGCGGAATGCCCGTCAGGCGCTGAGCGACACGCCCGAGGCCCTCAGCGGCACCCGCCCCCCGCGCCTGAAGATCGCGGCCGAGGCGCGAGGCACCCGGGTCCATATCCGGCTGGAAGACAACGGGCCGGGCATTCCGCCCCGCATCGAGGAGCGGCTGTTCAAGGCCTTTGTCTCGGGCGCCGGGCGCGAGGGCTCGGGCCTCGGCCTGACCATATCGCGCGAGCTGGCCGAGGCCCAGGGCGGCACGCTCAGGCTGGTGTCGACCGGACCGCAGGGCACGGTCTTCGAACTGGTGCTGAACGCCTGACCCCGCATGAGGAAACTTTCACAGGCTTGACCGTTTCCGATGGCGTATGTGTGTTCCATCGGAGGATCCCATGATTTCGCTTGTGACCGTTTCCGCCCTGATACTGCTGGGCAACCCCGGGCTCCAGGACCCCGCCCGCCCGCCGGCGCAGGACCCCGTCGTGGAGCAGGACACCGGCGACGATGAAACCCACCGCCTGAATGCCCGGGTCCTGACCCAGCTTGAAGGCGCCGACGCCATTGAGGCCCAGGGCCGTGCCGCCTATGACGCCGCTGTGGCCGAGCGTGAGGCCCGGATTGCGGAAATCGAGGCCGAGGCCGCGCGCGAGCGGGCCGCCTATGAAACCCGCATGGCCGAATACCGCGCCGAGGTGGCCGCCGCCGAGGCCCGGCAGGCCCGCTGGCGCGATCAGGTCGCTGCCTGTGAGCGCGGCAACCGGGCCGCCTGCGCCGGCAACTGACGCTCCCGTCACAGAACGATTGATGCCGCTGTGAAGCCGTGACAGCCTCCCTCTCCGGACGATCGGGGGTACAGCATGGCACATCGGGGCGGACCCTGGACCTCTCGCCGGGGCCTGCTGGTCGGGGCAAGCGCGGCCGCCGCATGGCCCGGCATGGGCACGGCCCGGGCGGGCGATCATCCGCTGGTGCAGACCCGCGACGGCCCGGTGCGCGGTTTTATCGATCAGGATGTGCAGGTCTTTCTCGGCATTCCCTATGGGGCCGACACCGGGCCCCGGCGGTTCGCCCCGCCGGTCCCGCCCGCCCCCTGGAGGACGCTGTTCGACGCCACCGCCTATGGACCCTCGGCACCGCAGCGGGCCGAGGCGGGGGCGACCTCCGAGGACTGTCTGCGCCTGAACGTCTGGACGCCCGCGCGCGTCGAGCAACCGCGGCCGGTGGTCGTCTACATCCACGGCGGGGCCTATGCGACGGGCTCGGGCTCCAGCCCGCTGACCGACGGGGCGCGGCTCGCGCGACGGCAGGGCTTGGTGGTGGTGACGCTGAACCACCGGCTGAATGCGCTCGGCTATGGCTATCTGGCGCGGCTGGCCGCAGCACAGGGGATCTCCGGCTTCGAGGACAGCGGCAATCTGGGCCAGCTGGACCTGGTGCTGGCGCTGGAATGGGTGCGCGACAGTATCGCGGCCTTCGGCGGGGACCCGTCGCGCGTAACCCTGATCGGACAGTCGGGCGGCGGCGCCAAGATCGCCACCCTGATGGCCATGTCGCAGGCGCGCGGCCTGTTCCACCGGGTCATGACCATGAGTGGCCAGCAGGTCACCGCCTCGGGCCCGCTGAATGCCACCCGCCGGGCCGAAGTGTGGCTGGACGCCCTGGACCTCGCGCCCGATCAGATCGACCAGCTGCGCACCCTGCCGGTCGAGCGACTGATCGAGGCCACCCGGGCGGAGGACCCCATTCTGGGCGGCAGCCTCTATTTCGGGCCGGTGCTGGACGATCGGGTGCTGACCCGCCACCCCTTCTATCCGGATGCTCCCGCCCTGTCGGCGCACATCCCGATGATCCTCGGCAACACCCGGGAAGAGACCCTGGCCTTTCTGGGCAATGACCCGGCCAATCGCGACCTGACGTGGGACAGCCTGCCGGGACGGCTGACGCCCGCCCAGCTGCGGATCGATGTCGCCCCTGAAGCGGTCATCGCCTTCTACCGCGACCTCTATCCGCAGATGTCCCCCGATGAGGTGCTGATCCGGGCCACCACCGCCGGCCGCTCCTGGCGCGCCGCCGTCATCGAGGCCGAGGAACGCGCCCGTCAGGGCAGTCCGGCGCGGGTCTATCAGCTGGACTGGCCCGCCCGGCTGCCGAACGGGCGGACCGGGGCCTTTCACACCTCGGACATTCCGCTGGTGTTCGACACCCTGTCAGCCGGGGAATCGGGCGCGATCGGGCCGGAGGCGCAGGGCGTTGCCGATCTGATGAGCGGCTTCGTCGCCCGCTATGCCGCGACCGGCGATCCCAATGGCGCGGGCCTGCCGGACTGGACGCCCTATTCGCTGGAGCGGCGCGAGACCCTGATGATCGATCAGCCGCCCCGGATGGAGAATGACCCGCGCGGCGCCGAACGCGCCTGGTTCGCACGCATTCCCTACATCCAGCCGGGGACGTAAGGCGCACGCGCCTGCGCCGCCCTGGCGGGCCCTCGATCGTGTCGATGAAGGAAGTATGGCGCACCCGGAGCGATTCGAACGCCCGACCCCCAGATTCGTAGTCTGGTGCTCTATCCAGCTGAGCTACGGGTGCGCATCTGACCCTTGCGGGGCAGGGGCGGTTCTCTAGCCCCTCGGTTTCGCGGGCGCAAGACCTGTGGGCTCCGGAAATGCCGAGAATCTGACCGGCGGGCACGGGACCGTCGAATGGCGGGCCGAAATAGGTTAGGCCGGACCGGACTCTCCGCTACGTCGCAACGGACCGGTTCCTGTTCATGCCTGTGTCGACCTTCCTGCGCCCGCTCCATGCCGTCGCCCTGCCGGCCCTGATGCTGCTGGGCGCCGCCTGTGCCCTGCAGCCGGAGGCCCGGCCCGTCGATCCTGAGCGGTCCGTCGCGGCGACCGTCCCGAAGGCCGTCGGCCCCCTTGTCTCGGCGGCCAATCCGCATGCCGTGGCCGCCGGCATGGCGGTGCTGGAGCGGGGCGGCACGGCGGCCGATGCGGCAGTCGCCGTGCAGGCGGTTCTGGGTCTGGTCGAGCCGCAGTCGTCGGGTCTCGGCGGCGGGGCCTTCATGATGTGGTTCGACGCCGAAAGCGGCACGGTCACCGTCTATGACGGGCGCGAAACGGCGCCGGCGGCGGCCACGCCGGAGCTGTTCATTCAGGATGGCCGGCCGCTGGGCTTTGCCGACGCCGTGATGTCGGGGCGTTCTACGGGCGTACCCGGCGCGGTCGCCATGCTGGGACTGGCGCAGGCGCGGCACGGTCGGCTGGCCTGGGCGGACCTGTTCGGCGACGCCGAGCGACTGGCGCGCGAGGGCTTCATCATCAGTCCCCGGCTGGGGGGCTATATGGCGGCGACACGTGGCCAGGCCCGTACGGACTGGGCCAACGCCTATTTTACGGGACCGGACGGGGAGCGGTTGACGACCGGCGACCGGCTGGTCAATCCGGCCTATGCCGAAACGGTCCGCCGGCTGGCCGCCGGGGGACCGCGCGCCCTCTATGAGGGCCCGATCGCCGAGGGCATCGTCGAAACCGTCGCAGCCTCGCCCCGGCCCGGGGGGCTGACGCTGGACGACATGGCGACCTATGAGCCGAAGGTGCGCGAGGCCCTGTGCCGCCCCTACCAGGTCCATGTGGTCTGTGTGCCGCCGCCGCCGTCCAGCGGGGTATCGCTGTTGCAGCTGCTGGCCATGGCCGAGCATGTGCCGGAGGTGTCGGCCGGGCCGGATGACGCGGGGGCCTGGGTGGCCTTCGCCCGGCTGCAGCGGCTCATGTATGCCGACCGGGATCGCTATGTGGCCGATGCGGACTTTGTCCAAGTGCCCGTCGCGGGCCTGCTGGACCCCGGCTATGTCGCCGAACGGGCCGCCCTTGTGGCCGGCCTGACCGGGGCCGCAGAGGCCGGGCGCCCGCCGGGCTTCGAGGCCGTGGGCACCGATGCCACCACCGAGCCCGCCGGAACCTCGCATTTCTTCATCGTCGACCGGTGGGGCAATGCGGTCAGCATGACGACCACGGTCGAGAGCGTGTTCGGTTCGGGCCGGATGAGCGGTGGCTTCTTCCTCAACAACCAGCTGACCGATTTCTCGTTCGTGCCGGTGGATGATCTGGGACGCCCGGTGGCCAATGCGGTTGCCGGCGGCAAGCGGCCCCGCTCGTCGATGTCGCCGGTGCTGATCTTCAACCGCGAGGGACGGCTGGTCGGGGGGCTGGGCTCCCCCGGGGGGTCGTCGATCCTGGCCTATAATGCCAAGGCGCTGATCGGGACCCTCGACTGGGGCCTGAGCGTGCAGGACGCCTTTGATCTGCCCAATCTGGTCGCCCGCGGCGGCGGCCTGGGGGCCGATACCGAGCGGTTCTCACCGGAACTCCAGGCGGAACTGGCGGCGCGAGGACTGCCCCTGCGGCCCAATGCCAGCGAAAACTCGGGCCTGCACGGCGGTCTGTGGCGTCTGGGGCCGGACGGCTGGGCGTGGGACGGCGGTGCAGATGACCGGCGCGAGGGCGTGGTCGCGGGCGATACCCGCTAGCCGATCACCATTCGGGCTTGATCGAGAACTGGAAGGCCACCATGCCCTCGGTGACATCGGCCTCGATACTGTCGCTCATGTCGCGCATGCCGCCGGGCTCGATCTCGCGGTAGACGAAGCCGACCGAGCTGTGGACGTCGCCGCGGCGGTAGGCGACCCCGATCGAGGCGTCGCCGAGGAAGGCGCCGGAATCGTGGCTGTAGCCCGAGCGGGCGAAATTGCCGTCGCGGGTGCGGGCAAAATTATAGCCGACCGCGCGGCCGGAGCCCGCGGCAAACAGATACCAGCGCGCCCGGTCGCCAAAGACGTCCTGCCCCTCGGGCACCATACGTTCGACGTCCGAGCCGATAGACAGGGTGGCCCCGGCCTCGGCCACGGGACCGAGCGGGGTCAGGCCGACGCCCGCGTGGGGCGTCAGGGTCACTTCGAGGCCCGAGGCCGTATAGCCGAGCGTGGAGGGCCAGCCCCGGCGGTAGCTGAGGCCATAGCGTTCGTCCTCGACCGCCGCGGCATCACCGGCGCCCGGCGGCAGCGGGCCGCCGTCGGCCCGGCGCAGGGTGCCGACACTGTCGACCCTCAGGCTCTCGGTATAGGCATCGGTCTCGCGCCAGACCTCGCGGCTGGTCGCCACCCAGGGCGAGCCCCGCTCGACCTCGACCGGACGAACCTCGACAGACCGGCTGTCCGGCACATAGGCGGGACCGGCCACGGTCTGCGTGCGGGCCGTATAGGTGGTGTCGGAGTTGAGGCGGGTGGTGATCTCGCGATCCCGGCGCCGGGATTCCCAGCTGTCTTCCCACGGATCTGCGGAGTTGAGTGACGCCGTCGTCGATGGGCCCGCCTGTGCGAAGGCAGTTCCCCCGAAACCGGTGGCCAGGACACACCCGACCAGTATGGACGTCGATCGCTTCACAGGCCCCTCACCGTGCCCTTACGCAGCGTTATGCGCTTGAGCATGCTACATTCGTCCGCGTCCGACAAATGACTTTTCGGCGACGCGGATCCGGTACCCTAACGGGCAGGGGCAGTTCCGCGTTCCCTCTCGCCGGAGCCCTAGCCTACTGACAGGCCAGACACTCGTCGTAGTCGGTGCGCGCCACCGAGAACAAATCAGGCTGGTTCGGATCGATTTCCGCCTCGGCCTTGTCCTCCGAGCCGGCGAACGACGCCCGCTGCACCGACTTGGAGCGCAGGTAATAGAGCGACTTCAGGCCCCGCTCCCATGCCGACCAGTGCAGCATGTGCAGGTCCCATTTCTCGACATCGCCGGGAATGAACAGATTGACCGACTGGGCCTGGCAGACTTCGGGCGTGCGGTCGGCGGCCAGTTCGACCACCCAACGCTGGTCCAGTTCAAAGGCGGTCTTGAAGATGGCCTTCTCGTCGTCGGTCAGCTCGTACAGGTGCTGGACCGAGCCCTCGTTCTCGAGAATCGAGTTCCAGATGGCGTCCGTATTCAGCCCCTTGGCCTCGAGGATTTCTTCCAGATAGGGGTTCTTGACCGCAAACGAGCCTGACAGGGTCTTGTGCGTGTAGATGTTGGCCGGGATCGGCTCGATGCCCGCGCTGGTACCGCCGCAGATGATCGAGATGGATGCGGTCGGCGCGATCGCCAGCTTGTGGCTGAAGCGCTCCATGATGCCGCGCTCCTCGGCGTCGGGGCAGGCGCCCTTCTCCTCGGCCAGCAGGCGGCTGGCCTTGTCGGCCTCGCGGCGCAGGTGCTTGAACAGCCGCATGTTCCACGACTTGGCCATGGCCGACTCGAAGGCCACACCCTGGGCCTGCAGGAAGGAGTGGAAGCCCATCAGGCCCAGGCCCACCGACCGTTCGCGCTTGGC
>CAXICH010000103.1:0-7532 GCA_964022245.1 uncultured Alphaproteobacteria bacterium | reverse complement strand
GGCTGATTTGCGAATCGCCGTCGAGAGTCCGTGAGTCAAGACGACGATATTTCTTTGCCGGTCCGATCCTGACGCCGGCGGCCGCCCCCTGTCGACGCCCATAAGGGGCCCCCGCGCGCCAATCCCGCGCCCTTCGATCCCGCCCCGCAACGCCCCTTACGTCCCATTCTGACGTCTAACAGGTATTAATTCCTATCTCGACCGGCCACGGCCTCATCCTTCCGGTCTGTTCCCTGAGAGAAAGGATTTGCCATGACCCGGGCCTACCGCGTTCCCGTGACCGAAGCCGACCGCATCCGTGCGGGCCTGGCCCTCCACCTTGTTGCCGCCTGCACCGGTGTCAGCGCCGAGCAGATGGCCGGCACCGATCGCCTGCCGCCCCCGGCCTGCCGCGCCCGCTGGCTGGCCTTCTACCTCGCGCATGTCGCCTATGGCTGGCCGCTGGAACGCGTGGGCCATGCCTACGGCGTCAACCGGGCCACCGTGGCCGGGGCCTGTCGCTGGGCCGAGGACGCGCGCGACCGTCCGGCCCTCGATGCCCTGCTGGACAGGCTGGAAGACTTCACCCGAACCCTGCTGGGTGACGCCCCCGTGGTCCTGCCGCGATGAGCCTGCGCACCGATCGCGCCCGACGCCTGCTGCTCGACAAGGCCGGCTGGATCGAGGCCACCGCGCCGGGGGGCTACGTCCTGCGGATCCTGCCGGATCGTCGCGCCCGGGTGGTTCTGCGGCTGGACGAAGCCGAATTCAGCACTCTCACCCGTAACCCGGGCCTCGCGGCGCGCAAGGGCGGTGGCTTTCAGGCGCGCCGGGCCGCAGGGGCCAACCGCGCGGGTCTGTCCGGCGGGGCCCCCGGCCGGATCGACGCCATCGAGACGCGCATCCTGCCCGACGGAACCTCCCTGCCGGTACGGGTCAACCTGGGCGACAGCGCCATCGCCTGGCTGGCGCGGCGCAAGGACGCCGCAGGACGCCCGTGGCTGACCCCGACCGAGGTTGCCGCCGGCCTGCGCCTGACCCGGGACGCTGAACTGGCCATGAAAGGGCCCTCCCTGACCCAGAGGTGGGACGCCCTGCCCCGCTCTGGCGCCGGCACCGCGGCCCGGGTCGAACCGGGTGACGCAGCGCTGGCCGCCGGTCACCGCGTCGCCCGCGCGCTCGAAGCCGCCGGGCCCCGCCTCGCCCCCATGCTCGAAGCGGTTTGCATACGCGGATCCGCCCTTCAGGCGGCCGAAGGACAGCTGGGCCTGCGCCGCCGCCAGGGCAAGACCATCCTCAAACACGCCCTGCAGGCGCTGGCGGAACACTATGGGGCGGGCTGAGCCACATGGCGCATCCAGACGGTCCAGACGGTTCAGACGGTTCAGACGGTTCAGACGGTCTTTTTTCCGCGTCTGGATCGGTCATCGGCTCAGCCGCCGGGCGTCAGTGCCGCCTCGCGGATCCGGCCGACCATCTGGTTCAGACCGTTGGCCCGCTGGCGGGTCAGGGCCTGCGGCAGGCCCAGCGAATCCAGCGCCGCCCGGGCGTCAAAACCCAGGATCTCGTCCCGCGTCCGTCCGGAGTAGAGGCCCAGCAGCAGGGCGATGTTGCCCTTGGAGATGGCGCTGTCCGAATCCGCATGAAACCACAGCCGCGCGCCCCCGTCCTCGACCGCCAGCCATACCCGGGACGCGCAGCCCGGCACCAGATTGGCCTCGACCCGGTCGGCCTCCGGCAGGGGCGCCAGCCCCTGACCCAGCTCGATCACATAGGCCAGCCGCTCCTCCCAGTCGCCCAGCAGGTCGAAGGACTCCTGCAGCTCGGCCAGGGCTTCGCCCAGGGTCTCGGAGGGAGGGGTGTGCGTCGCGACCATACCCCCTCGAATAGGTCTGCGAACCGTCAAGGACAATGCGGCACGGCGACGTTAATCCTTAACCGGCCGTCGCTCCCCATCTTTCTGCCCCCGTCCCCCGGCCTGCAATCCCCTGAGACGGGAGCGGCCTCGCAGGGAATCGCCCCGCCCGGTAGGCTGGGAGCGCCAGCCTGTGGCAGCAACCCCGTTCACCCTGCCGGAACCCCCTTGCCGCCTTCCCCCGCCCCAGCCCGGTCCGGCCGCCCCTCCGGCGACCTGCCCGCCCTGACCGCCTCGCATGCGGCCTGGGCGGCGGTGACCGCATTGGCGGCGCTGGGCCTTCGCGTGATCGAGCCGGGACCGGGGCTGAGCGGCCCTGTCTTCTTTGGCATGCTGGCCATGGCCGTGCCGGGCCTGGCCGGCCTGACCCTGCTGTGGCGCGACGGCGCACGGGCCCGTCTGGCCGTGCTCGGCATCTGGTCGCTGGCCGCCGCGGTCACCGCGCTTCTGTCCGGCGGCGTGGGCGGCAGTCTGTCGGGCTATCTGCTGATGCCGGTCGCGGCCGGCATCGTGCTGGGCAGCGGTCGACCCGGCGGGCTGAAGCTGGCCCTGCTCGGCGCGGGCGCCTCGGCCATCTCGGCGCTGATCGGTATGGGCGCCGCCCTGATGGGCGATCCCTCGGTCGCCCTCCCCTTCACTGCCGCCTTCTCGGCCCTGTCGGCAGCCGGTGCGACCGCCGTCGCCCTGCAGTTGGCCTGGCGTCTGCGCGAGCGCGAACTGGGCGAGGCCCTGACCGCCGTGGCTCGGGTCGAGACGGTGCTGTCGGCCCAGCCCGGCCTGACCCTCGTGCTCGACGACACCGGCCGGGTGCTGGCGGCCTACGGCGTACCGCCCCAGCCTCTGCCGGTGGCGCCGTTGCTGGACGAGGGGCTGATGGCGGCCGTTCACGCCCCCGATCGCCAGACCCTGATGGCCGCCCTGCAGCGTGCCGGCGCCGGGGGCGAGGCCCAGATCCGCTTTACGCCGCGCAAGGCCCTGGATCGTCGCATCGCCCTCCTGCTCCGGCGCATGGACAGTCCCGAGGGGGATCTGCGCCTGATTGCCCAGGCCTTCGACGCCACAGACGCCTATGTCCGCGAGGTCGCGCTCGACACCGCCCGCGCCGAGGCTGAGGCGACCAGCCGCTCCAAGTCGCGGTTCCTCGCGACCATGAGCCATGAGCTGCGCACGCCGCTGAACGCCGTCCTGGGCTTTGCCGACATCATGCGCCAGAGCCTGTTCGGCCCTCTGCCGGCCCGCTATGCCGACTACGCCCAGTCGATCCACTCGGCCGGCGAGCACCTGCTGGACCTGATCAATGACGTGCTCGACGTCTCCAAGATCGAGGCTGAACGCTATCAGCTCAGCATGGAGCGGTTCGATGCGCGCGAGGTGCTGTCCGACGCGATGGCTCTGGTGCGACCGCAGGCGGATGAGGCCGGCGTCAACCTTTCGGCCGTCCTGCCGTCCGAGACAGTGGCCGTCGAGGCCGACCGCCGCGCGCTCAAGCAGATCGCCCTCAATCTCCTGTCCAATGCAGTCAAGTTCACGCCGTCCCACGGCTCGGTCACGGTCACGGTCGAGGGCATCGGCCCCTATCTGGAGCTGATCGTCTCCGACACGGGCACCGGCATCGCGCCCGAGGATCTGAAGCGCCTCGGAAAGCCGTTCGAGCAGGCCGGCGGCGAGGAACAGCGGGCGCAAGGCACGGGTCTGGGCCTGTCGCTGGCCCGGGCACTCAGCGAATTGCATGGCGGCCGCCTGTCGATCGAAAGCACGCTCGGCGAGGGCACGGCCGTGACCGTGCGCCTGCCGGTCCACAAGCATCAGCTGGAGGCGACCGGACATCCGGGGGCCGAGATCATCGCCTTCGCCCCCGCGGCCAGCCAGATCTCCGACCTCTAGAGCGGCCCCATCTGCAGGAAGGCCCGGCCCGCCGAGACGTCGCCGACCTCGAAGGCCGCCCGCGCCACGCTCCCGTCGCGGAACAGGAACTCGACCCAGAAGCCTTCGCGCGGATCCAGCCCCTCCAGTTGCGCGCCGAGGCTGGCGGGGAAGGTCCAGACCTCGCCGGCCCGGCGGTCAGCGGCCAGCAGCATCCGCGTCGCCGACGCCTGCGACATGGCCATCACCGAGCGGCGCGAGGGTGCAGGCGGCAGGGCCCCGGCACGACCCAGCCAGGGACGGGCCAGCACACCGGTGTCCCGCATCACCACCCGGGCGGCATAGGGACGCGGGGCCCCGACGAAGGACACGACCACCTTCATCTCGCCCTCGGCCGAGGTCTGGCCGAACCGCACCGGCGAGGCGCCGGTCTGCGAGGTCTGGCTAAGCGCCCAGGTTTCCTGCGAATAGGCCCGGCGATCGGCCAGCCAGGGCTGCGCCAGCCCGGGGAAACTCAGTGACGGAATACGGCGCCAGCCGTCAAAGGCCGTCTCGACCCGGTCCGCGACCATGGCCAGCTCCGGGTCGTCGCACGGCACCTCGGCGGCATGGACATGGGCCCGGCGAGCGGTGGCGTTGACCTCGGCCGTCTCGGTCCCGGCCCGCAGGGCCGCGCTGCGCGCCTGACGCGTTGATACGGTCAGGGCTGCGCCCAATTCATCGCTGAACAGGCCGCACCGCTCATGCGCGGCCAGAACAAAGCTGCGCTCATAAAAGGGCACCGATCCGGCGGCCACCACGGGACCCGCAGCCGTCAGCAGCGCCGCCGCCATGGCCATGGCAGACCCCGCACGACCAATCTGTGCTTTCCTCGACATGAGGGGCAGCCTAAGGCTCAGACCTTCCAGCCGGGTTTCAAAGCAGGGTTATCGAATTGCTTCTCGCCACCGATGTCTGGGTCGGGGCCCTGATCCGTCGGGCCCAGCTGGGCGGGGCCTTTGCCACCGTCGCCCGCCAGGGCGATGCCCGCGCCGGAGCGGTGCTGGTCAAGATCTACGACAGCGCCAGCCGCACCGCCCGCCTCTATTCCGAAGCGACCGGCCCTGACGGCGAGCGCCTGTGGATGCGGCCCCTCGACACCGAGGTCGAGACCGAGATCGATGCCTATATAGACCGCCAGGCCCGCTTCGACAGCGATCTCTGGGTGGTCGAGATCGAGGACCGGGAAGGCCGCCATTTCCTCACTGAAAAGGTCGCCTGACCGCGTTCGGCTGGTCGTAAATGCTTAACCGCGTTCGGGAACGGAACCTCAAACGCTGCCCGCTAGGGTGATCACAACGGGGCAAACATGACCCCGGTGATGGTGGGTGTGCTTATGCTGTTTCTTCTCAACGACGTTGTCTTCGATCTGGACGAGGCCTCGCCGGTCACGCCCGCCGACGCACGCCGGTTCGAGAAGCTGGGCTTTGACTATCTGCTGGAGCTGGGCTGCGAACTGTTTGCCGAGGACCCGCTGCTGCATCGCAACGACCCGGCCCGCGCCCGGCGTCTGGCCTGGCTGATCCATGACCGCGGCCCCGAGATCACCGCCGCCCTGTTCGCCGCCCCCTCGGCCGGATGTGACCCGGCGCTGGTCGAGCCGCAGTTCTGCGCCCTGCCCGACGAGGTGCTTGGCCAACTGCACGCCCGCACCCGCGGCGGACACGCCGACGCCGTGGCCGTCGACCGGGCTGTCTGGGGACGTCTCGCCGCCTGAGGCGAAAACGCTCAAGCTTGCCTGCCATCCGTTTTCCCCGCTAGCCTGACGGTTCTGTTCGGGGGAGCACCAGTTTCATGGGCATTATCACACGTCTGGGCCTTGCCCTGTCTGCCGCGCTTCTGCTGGCTGTGACCGCAGGCGCCTCGCCCGCTCGCGCCGACTGGCTGAAGGCGGAATCGCCAAACTTCATCATCTATTCGGACGGCGGCGAACGCGCCCTGCGCGAATACGCCACCAAGCTCGAGGTCTTCGACCGTTTCCTGCGTATGCGGTTCGGGGTTCCGCTGGACAGACCCGTGGCGCGCAAACTGCCCATCTATCTGGTGCGACGTCAGGGCGACCTGGCCCGGGTCCGGCCCGGCGTCGGCGAGTCGATCGCCGGCTTCTACTATCCCGGAGAAGAAGACATCTTTGCCGTGGCCGTGCGGGGCGACGGGGAGACCACCCTGCTGCACGAATACGCGCACCACTTCTTCTTCCAGCACTTCTCGGCCTACTACCCCGGCTGGCTGGTCGAGGGACTGGCCGAATATGTATCGACGGCCCGGATCTGGCCCGACCGCATCCAGGTGGGTGCACATGACGAGGGACGCGCCTCGTGGCTCACCAACGTCCAGTGGCTGCCCATGGATGTTCTGCTCAGCAAACGCTTCGGCGAGATTGAGCGGGGTATCCACCAGGCCACCTATTACCCCGTCTCCTGGCTGCTGACCCACTGGTTCATGAGTTCGCCGGAGCGGGTCGTGAAGCTTGAAGCCTATCTGGGCCTGATCCGTCAGGGCGTGGATCCCTCGACCGCCATGCAGCAGGCCACCGGCCTGACCCTCGACCAGCTCCGCAATTCGCTCCGCGACCATCTGTACGGCCGCATCGAGTTGAACACCTATGACATCGATCTGGACATCCAGGTCGAGATCAGCCGCCTGCCGCCCTCGGCCGATGATCTGCTGCTGCTGGGTCAGCGGCTGAAGATGCCCATGTCCAAGGAGGACCGTGAGACGGCCCTCGAGGAAACCCGTCGCCTGGCCGGCCGCTACCCTGATGATCCTCTCGCGCTGCTGGTCCTCGGTCATGCCGAACTGCATATGGGCGATCGTGCGGCCGGTGAGGCGGCCTTTACGCGACTGCTCGACATGGAGCCTGAGAATATCGAGGCGCTGCAGTTCATGGCCATGGCTCGCATCGAGGCGGCGGCCGACCTGCCGGACGAGCGAACCGACCTGATGAACCGGGCGCGCGGCTATCTGGTCACGGCCTATGGGGCTGATCCCGGCAACTATCTCACCCTGCTGCTGATCGCCCGCTCTCGCGACGGGGCGCCGGGCTATCCCAACGACAACGATCTGGCGACCTGGGAGATGGCCTTCATCGCGGCACCCCAGCTGTCAGGCATCCGCCTGGGCGCGGGGCACGCCTTCCTGGCCGCCGGGGACAAGGCCACCGCGATCGCCTTGCTGGAGCCGCTGGCCAACGCCCCGCACGGCGGCGACGGGGCCGAGTCCGCACAAAAGCTGATCGACCAGGCCAATGGCGTGGTCCGCGAGGATGATGCCGACGAGGGCGAGCCGGAGGCCGAGGCGGCCGAGGACTGATCGCGGTCCCGGTTCGCAGCGTGACTTCGTGAGCCGGACAGGCTAACCCCCCGCGCCATGTCGTCGTCCTCCCTCGCCCAGGAAGCGTCCCGCCGTCGGACCTTCGCCATCATCGCCCATCCTGATGCGGGCAAGACCACCCTGACCGAGCATATCCTGCTGGCGGGCGGCGCCATTCGTGCAGCCGGCGCCGTGCGCGCGCGCGGCGAGAACCGCCGCACACGCTCGGACTGGATGAAGATCGAGAAGGAGCGCGGCATCTCGGTCTCCGCCTCGGTGATGACGTTCGAGCATGACGGCAAACGCTTCAACCTGCTGGACACGCCGGGCCACGAGGACTTCTCGGAAGACACCTACCGCACCCTGACGGCCGCCGACTGCGCCATCATGGTGCTGGACGCCGCCAAGGGCATCGAGCCGCAGA
>CAXICH010000102.1:0-7545 GCA_964022245.1 uncultured Alphaproteobacteria bacterium | reverse complement strand
GCCGGGTCCATCTTGGTCGAGATGGCCCACATGACGTCCTTCCAGTCGCGGGCGTCGATGTCATGGTCCACCACGATGATCCACTTGGTGTACATGAACTGCCGCAGATAGCTCCAGCAGCCCATCATCACGCGCTTGGCGTGGCCGGGGTAGGCCTTCTTCATCGACACCACGGCGATGCGATAGCTGCACCCCTCGGGCGGCAGCCAGAAATCGACGATCTCGGGGAACTGCTGGCGCAGCAGGGGGATGAAGACCTCGTTCAGGGCCTCGCCCAGGACCGAGGGTTCGTCCGGCGGCCGGCCGGTGAAGGTGGTCAGATAGACCGGGTCTCGGCGCATGGTGATGGCCGTCACCTGGAACACCGGGAAGGTCTCGACCGAGTTGTAATAGCCGGTGTGGTCGCCATAGGGGCCCTCGGGCGCATGCTCGTCCAGCAGGACGTGGCCCTCCAGCACGATCTCGGCGGTCGCCGGCACCATCAGCGGCACGGTCTTGCAGGGCACCAGCTCGGCCTTGGCCCCGCGCATCAGTCCGGCGAACTGGTATTCCGACAAAGTGTCCGGCACCGGGGTCACGGCCGCCAGAATGGTGCCCGGATCGGCGCCCAGCACGACGGCGCAGGGCAGGGGCTCGCGCTTTCCGGCCTTCTTGTGCCGGGCATAGTGTTGCGCCCCGCCCCGGTGGGCCAGCCAGCGCATGATGGCCTTGTCCTTGCCCAGCACCTGCATCCGGTAGATGCCGAGGTTGAAGTCATCCTCGCGGTCGTCGGATGGCCCCTTGGTCACCACCAGACCCCAGGTGATCAGCGGCGCGGGCTCGCCGGGCCAGCAGCCCTGAATCGGCAGGGAGGTCAGGTCGATCTGGTCGCCCTTCAGCACCACCTCCTGCACCGGGGCCTTCTTCACCACCTTCGGTCGCATCGCCATGACGGTCTTGGCCAGCGGCAGCATCTCCATGGCGTCGGCCAGACCGCGCGGCGGGGTCGGATTCTTCAGGAAGGCCAGCAACTCGCCGACCTCGCGCAGTTCGGCGGCGGTCGTGCGGCTCCTGCCTTCCAGCGTCACCCCCATGGCGACGCGCTTCACCGTGCCGAACAGATTGGCAAGGCATGGGATGGGGCTGATCGCGCCGTCCGGCATGACCGGCTTTTCGAACAGCACCGCCGGGCCACCATTCCGCAGCAGCCGCGTCTGGATCTCGGTCATCTCCAGTTGGGTCGAGACCGGCTCGGTGACCCGCACCAGCTCGCCCTCGGCTTCCAGCAGGTCAATGAATTCGCGCAGGGACTTGTAGGCCATATGGAAACGCTTAGGCGGGCCCGCGGCGTCTGTCACGCGGCCAGGATGTCGCTCAGTACGCCGGGGTATCCGACACCAGCGCCCAGACCGGCAGGTGCAGATGGCGCGTTGCCACGGCCAGCTGGGTCGAAGTCATGTGGGCCTGCCCGCTTTCGAGCCTGCGTATCGCTTCGGGCGTCAGTTTCAGCGCGCCGGCCAAGGTGTCGACATCAACGCCGCGCTGTCCGCGCCAGTGCTTCAGCCGGCGTCCGATCGCCGCGTCAGCCGGGTCTGCCCCCGGAAACGGCAGGACACTGCCCATCTGCGAACCTCCCTGGGGTTCTTATTGTTGGGAGGTATCCTGATCCCATTCAAAGGCGGCGTCCAGCCAGTCGCCCAGCCGCCCGTCCGGCCGCGCCAGCGCATGGATGCGGGCCATCTCGTCGTCGGTCAGCGTGAAATCGAAGATGTCGAGGTTCTCGGCCGCGCGGCTTTCCTTCGAGGTCTTGGGAATGGCGATCACGCCCTGCTGCACGATCCAGCGCAGGGTCACCTGTCCGACCGACTTGCCGTGCGCCCCGGCGATCGCCCGGATCGTGTCGTCCTCGACGATCTTGCCTTGCGCCAGCGGCGACCAGGCCGTGATAGACGAGCCGAGGTCGCGCGCCGTGTCGATCAGCCTCTTCTGTGACAGATAGGGGTGGTACTCGACCTGGTTGGTGATCAGCCGTGCGTCCGACAGGGCCTGCGCCTTCGTCCATTCGGCCGAGGGGAAATTCGACAGGCCGATGGCTCGGGTCAGACCGCGGGACTTCGCTTCATTCAGCGCGCCGATCGTCTCGGCCAGCGGCGGGGTCGCCTTGGGCCAGTGCAGCAGCAACAGGTCCGGCGCCGTGCCGAGGCTGTTGGCCGATTCCTCGGCCTGTTTCAGCAGGGCATCATGGCTGAAGTGGTCGACCCAGATCTTGGTCGTCAGCCAGAAGCTGTCACGCGCCAGTCCCGCATCGCGAATGCCCTCGCCGACGCCCTTTTCATTCCGGTAGATCCAGGCCGTGTCGATGTGGCGATAGCCGTT
Organism: uncultured Alphaproteobacteria bacterium; assembly: GCA_964022245.1. Taxonomy (GTDB): domain Bacteria; phylum Pseudomonadota; class Alphaproteobacteria; order Caulobacterales; family Caulobacteraceae; genus Brevundimonas. The sequence goes on along the minus strand of CAXICH010000102.1, from coordinate 5,190 downwards.
CGACAGGGCGTGGCCGACCATGCGTCGCGCATCGTCGGGCTCCAGCTGCCAGGTGCCCAGTCCCAGCAGGGGGATGTCGTGTCCATCGACGGTCAGGGTGTCGGCCTTGGCCATGGGGAAATCCTTCGGCAGGGGGAGGGGGCCTTAGCTGGGACTGATCCCTGAAGGATCAAGGGGGGAGGCGCCGCGTTCCAGCCAGTCGGCGATCTCGTCCCAGAGCGACTCCATCCCGCGCCGGAAGGCGCCCTCATGGCCGATACGTCGGACGCCGTGGTCTCCGGGGGACCGGACGATGATCTCGTGGGGCGCATTCGGATAGACCTCCAGCAGGTCGGCCCCGGTCCGCGGTGTCGCGATGGGATCGTCGGTGAAGATCCACGACCGGATGGGTGCGCTCACCGCCCCGAAGTGATGCGGCTTCAGGGTGCTGGCCAGCTCGTCGGCGAAATAGGCGGGCTTCAGGCACCAGCGTTTCCACGTCTGGAACACGCCGCGCGGCAGGTCCGTCCCGCCCCAGAGGCCGCCGCCCTTCACATAGCCGTGCCGCTTCAGACTCAGCGGGCCAAAGCCGAACCAGAAGAACAGCTCCAGCGGATTGTAGGTGCGGTGGTGCCGTCCCCAGTAGCCCGTCCCCACCGAGACGAAGGCATGGCGGTCGAACCGTTCATGATTGGCCATGAAGCCGAGGAAATGCCCCCCGACGCTGTGGCCGAGGTGCGTGAGCGGCAGGCCCGGGGCCGCCTCGGCCAGAGCCTCGAGGGCTGCCGACATGTCCAGCCGGCCCCAGTCGGGATAGTCCATCTCCAGCGCCGCCAGGTCCTCGGGCCTCGACCCGGCAATGCCGCGAAAATCATAGGTCAGGACCACGGCCCCGCGTCCGGCCAGATAGCGGGCGACCCGGTCGTAGAAGCCCTTGGGAAAGCCGGTTCCCGAGCTGACCAACACTGCCATGCGCGGCGTGGCGGGCCGGTACAGTCGCATCGACAGCGGATAGCCGTCGGCGGCGCTGACGATCAGGTCTTCGATAGCCGGGTCCGGCATGCGGTTCGTCCTTATTTGCAACGAACCTGGCAGATTGCCGCAAGGTCAGGTCAAGAGGGCTCAGCCCGCCTCGGCCATCTCCGGATGCGCCTTTCTCAGTTTCGCGGGCGCGACCTTGCGCCAGCGGCTGGCCAGCTCGGCCTTCAGCCAATCCCGGTCCACCCTGCCGATGCGGATCAGCGCATAGGCATAGGGGCGGTAGTGGTCCGTGATGTGGAACACTGCGGGGTCGACCTCGACCAGCATGTCGCGCCGTTCGATCGAGCCGACGTCGAGCGCCAGACTGTCATCCTCGGCCCGCAGCCCGGTCAGGAACTTGCCCGCAATCCGCCAGCAGGGCTGGCCATAGGCCGTCCCGTGTTCGGCCCCGGGCAGGGCCATGACCAGGGCGTCGACCTCGTCAGCGGTCATCGCGCGCGCTCCGAATTGAAAAGGGCCGCCCCGGACGGGAGCGGCCCTTTCGGTATCAGGCGGCTGGCCCGATGCCTACATGATGTCTTCGTTCATCAGGCCGACTTTCAGGAAGCCGTTCTGCTGCAGGGTGTTCATGACGGTCATGAACTCATTGTACGCGACCTCGGCGTCGGCGCGGATGAAGACGCGCTCTTCCTGGCACGCACCACCACCCAGCGCTGCACAGGCGTCGACGGGCAGCTGAGCGATATTGGTTTCGGTCAGCACATCGCCCACGCCGACGTACAGCTGGCCGGACTCCTGGATGTTGATGACGACCGGCTCAACGATTTCCTGGCCCGGCTCGGGCGGGGTGGCCGGCGGCAGGTCCAGGCGGATCGACACGGTGGCCAGCGGCGCGGCGACCATGAAGATGATCAGCAGCACCAGCATGATGTCGACGAACGGCGTGACGTTGATGTCCGCGTTCTGGCTGATGGTCTTGCCACCGCTCGGTCCCGAAAGTTTGGCGCCCATGGGGTCGTCTCCGTGTCATGCCGCCGCTCGGGGCGCGCGTGTGGATCAGCTTCAACCGTCTCTTGGCGATCCTGACGGCGCTTGTAAAGCGGTCAGAGGCCCTGAAGGGTTCCGATTCTGAGGATTACGCCTGACGGGCGAACCCGCCGACCCTCCTCAGCCCCTCGCCAGCTTCAGGAACCGCTCCATCTGCGCCGGATCGCTCTTGAAAACGCCAGTGAAGCGGGTGGTGATGGTCGAAACATGGCGGTGATGGACCCCGCGGGTGGTCATGCACTGGTGTTCGGCATCGATCAGCACGGCCACGCCGGCCGGCTTCAGGTGCGATTCGATGGCCCCGGCGATCTGGTTGGTCAGGACTTCCTGGGTCTGCAGTCGCTTCGAGAAGATCTCGACCACGCGGGCGATCTTGGAGATGCCCACCACCTTTTCGGTCGGCACATAGGCGACATAGGCCTTGCCGAGGAACGGCGCCATGTGGTGCTCGCAGTGGCTCTCGACCTCGATGTCGCGCAGCAGCACCATGTCGTCATAGCCCTGCACATCCTCGAAGGTGCGCGACAGTTCCTTGGCCGGATCGGCGCCATAGCCCTCGAACCATTCGCCATAGGCGTCGACCACGCGCTTGGGCGTATCGATCAGGCCCTCACGGTCGGGATTGTCACCGGCCCAGGCCAACAGGGTCCGCACAGCCTGCAGGGCTTCCTCGCGCGACGGACGGATCAGGGCGCTCGAGTCGGTGTCGGTAACCAGGCTGGGCTTTTGCACAATGGCATCCATATCGATGTAATGGCGACGAAGTTGCGCCGGAACGAGGGTTCCGGAAATGACGCGCGCCGCTCTCCCTTTTTTCTGCGGGGGACGAACTGTGTGGTTGGACCCGCCCCGTCCCGGCTATATGGGATGATCCCCTTTCCCCGCAAGCAAGCCGGACCGTCCGCCCGTCATGCCCCTCGTGCTTCACGACACCCTGACCCGCTCGAAGCGGGTCTTTGAACCCCGCGATCCGAAGCGCGTGACCCTCTATGTCTGCGGACCGACGGTCTATGACTTCGCCCACATCGGCAACGCCCGTCCGCCTGTGGTTTTCGACGTTCTGGTCCGGCTTCTGCGCCGTCGTTACGGGACCGGACATGTCCTCTACGCCCGCAACGTCACGGACGTGGACGACAAGATCAACGCGAAGGCGGCAAAGGAGGGCGTGGCGATCGGCGAGATCACCGCGCGCTACGAGGCGGCCTACCTCGAGGATATGGCGCGGCTGAACGTCACACCGCCCGATATCGCGCCCCACGTCACCGATCACATCGACGCCATCATTGCCCAGATCGGAGCGATTCTGCACCACGGCTGCGCCTATCAGGCCGAAGGTCATGTGCTGTTCGATGTCTCGGCCTATGAGGCCTATGGGGCCCTGTCGGGACGCAATCTGGACGACATGATCGCCGGCGCCCGGGTCGAGGTTGCGCCGTACAAGAAAAACCCGCACGACTTCGTCCTGTGGAAGCCGTCAAAACCGGGCGAGCCGGAGTGGCCGTCGCCGTGGGGCCCGGGCCGTCCCGGCTGGCATATTGAATGCTCGGCCATGATCGAACAGGTTCTGGGTCTGCCGATCGACATCCACGGCGGCGGCATCGACCTGGCGTTTCCCCATCATGAGAACGAGATCGCCCAGGGCGTCTGCGCCCACGGCCATGCCCACGGCGAGCGCCCGCACGACCACTATGCCCGCTACTGGATGCACAACGGCTTTCTGACGCTCGACGCGGAAAAGATGTCCAAGTCGATCGGCAATGTGCTGCTACTCCACGATCTGGTGCAGGCCATCCCGGGCGAGGTGGTGCGCTGGGCCCTCCTGTCAGCCCACTACCGCCAGCCCCTTGACTGGACGCAGAGCCTGCTGGACCAGAGCCGCAAGTCGCTGGACCGGCTCTATGGCGCGCTGGCCCGCTCGGCCGACGTGGCGGCTTCGACCTCCGAGCCGCCCGCTGAATTCCTCAAGGCGATCGAGGATGATCTGAACACGCCCGGCGCCATGGCGGTACTCTTCGCCCTGTCCGGCGAGATCGAACGCGCCCTGACAGCCGGAGACCGGGCCGTCGTGGCCCGGGCGAGGGGACAACTGATGGCCGCGGCGAGTGTGTTGGGGGTGCTTCAGTCAGATCCTGCCGACTGGCTGAAGGGCGACGCGTCCGACGATCTGGCCGCCGAGGTCGGGGCTCTGATCGAGCAGCGCGCAGCCGCCCGGGCCGACCGGAATTGGGCCGAGGCCGACCGCATTCGCGACCGGCTGGCAGAATTGAACGTCGAGGTCATGGACGGACCTGAAGGCGCCCGCTGGCGCCTCCGGTCCTGAAACTCAGCGCGTGCGGCTGGAGGGCAGCCCGCGGATTTCACAGGCGTAATCGCGCTCCGGCGACGCACTCTGTGCCCCCGTCGGCGTGAGGATGCCCCCGCGTGCATCACAGTCGGCCCGAAGCGCGTCCAGCTTCTGGGTGTAGGTGCCCTCGCGCGCGCCCATGCCGGCGCAGGCGGCCAGCGAAAGGCCAAGCGCGCCGATCGCGGCGGCCGACAGGATGGCGGGTCGTTTCAGACGGTCATTCATCGAATTCTCCATCACAAGGTGTGGGACACGGTTAGCTTGTCCCTGACTATGGCTAACCCGTGGCAAGGATAGCCGTTCCGTCGCCGAATGTGGCGGGGGGTGGACCCGATTGCGGCAACGCTGCTACCCCTTGTCCCATGGAAACCGGAACCTGGATCACCCTCGGCCTGTATTTCGCCCTGATGCTGGGCATCGGGCTCTATTCGTATCGCGAGTCCACCTCGGACGTGTCGGGCTACATGCTGGGCGGCCGAAAGCTGGGACCGGCGGTCGCCTCCCTGTCTGCCGGGGCCTCGGACATGAGCGGGTGGATGCTGCTGGGTCTGCCGGGGGCCATGTTCCTGTCCGGCCTGTCCTCGGCCTGGATTGCCATCGGCCTGTTCCTCGGGGCTCTGGCCAACTATCTGATCGTCGCTCCGCGTCTGCGGACCTATACGGTGATGGCCAATGACGCGATCACCATCCCCGACTATTTCGACAAGCGGTTCATGGATCGGTCGCGGCTGTTGCGCGTGATCTCTTCGCTGGTCATCGTCATCTTCTTTACGCTCTACACCTCCTCGGGCCTCGTCGCCGGCGGGAAGCTGTTCGAGAGCGCCTTCGGTCTCGATTAC
>CAXICH010000101.1:0-7737 GCA_964022245.1 uncultured Alphaproteobacteria bacterium | reverse complement strand
ACCTGACCAAGAAGGAAATCGGCAATCTGATCGACGTGGTCTATCGCCACTGCGGCCAGAAGGCGACGGTGATCTTCGCCGACCAGATGATGGGCCTGGGCTTCCGCGAGGCGGCCAAGGCGGGCATCTCCTTCGGCAAGGACGACATCGTCATCCCGACCAAGAAGGTCGGTATCGTCGACGAGACCCGCACCCAGGTCGAGGAGTACGAACAGCAGTATGCTGACGGCCTGATCACCAAGGGCGAGAAGTACAACAAGGTCGTTGACGCCTGGGCCAAGTCCACGGACCGGATCGCCGACGCGATGATGGCCGAGATCGCCCAGCCGCGCGTGCTGGCTGAAGGCGAACGCCCCGACATCAACTCGGTCTTCATGATGGCCAACTCCGGCGCCCGCGGTTCGCAGGCCCAGATGAAGCAGCTGGGCGGCATGCGCGGCCTGATGGCCAAGCCCTCGGGCGAGATCATCGAGACGCCGATCGTGTCGAACTTCAAGGAAGGCCTGACCGTCCTCGAATACTTCAACTCGACCCACGGCGCCCGCAAGGGTCTGGCCGATACCGCGCTGAAGACCGCCAACTCGGGCTACCTGACCCGTCGTCTGGTGGACGTGGCGCAGGACTCGATCGTCACCGAGGAAGACTGTGGCTCGACGCGGGGCATCACCCTGCGCGCCGTGGTCGAGGGCGGTGACGTCCTCGTCTCGCTGGGTCAGCGCGTCCTGGGCCGTTACGCGGCCGAGGACATCAAGGAGCCGGGTTCCGACACTGTGCTGCTGCCCGCCGACACCTATCTCCAGGAAGAAGAGATCGAGATCCTGGAAGAGGCCGGCGTCCAGGCGGTCAAGGTCCGCTCGGGTCTGACCTGTGAGGCCGAAGCCGGGATCTGCGGTCACTGCTACGGCCGTGACCTGGCGCGCGGCACCAACGTCAACATCGGCGAAGCGGTCGGCGTCATCGCCGCCCAGTCGATCGGCGAGCCGGGCACCCAGCTGACGATGCGGACCTTCCACATCGGCGGCACCGCCCAGGTGGCCGAAACCTCCTTCATGGAGGCGACGAACGCCGGGGCGATCAAGATCACCGGCCCGACCGTCAAGGCGGCGCACGGCGATCTGGTGGCCATGAGCCGCAACGTCGTCGTGACCGTGGTCGTCGATGGCAAGGACCGCGAGACCCACAAGGCGCCTTACGGGGCCCGCATCCGGGTGACCGAGGGCACCGAGGTCACGCGCGGCCAGCGTCTGGCCGAGTGGGACCCGTACACCACCCCGATCCTGACCGAGGTGGGCGGTACCATCCGCTTCGAGGATCTGGTCGAGTCCCTGTCGTTCCGCGAGGAAACCGACGAGGCGACCGGTATCGCCCAGCGGGTCGTGGTCGACTGGCGCGCCAATCCGCGCGGCTCCGACCTGCGTCCGGCCATGGGCGTCACCAGCGGTGACGAATATGCCAAGCTGGCCTCGGGCTCTGACGCCCGCTACCTGCTGCCGGTCGGCGCGGTTCTGTCCGTGTCGAACGGGGATGTGGTCAAGCCGGGCGAGATCATCGCCCGTGTGCCGACCGAGGGCGCCAAGACGCGCGACATCACCGGCGGTCTGCCGCGGGTGGCCGAGCTGTTCGAAGCCCGTCGTCCCAAGGACTGCGCCGTCATCGCCGAAATGGATGGCCGCGTCGAATTCGGTCGCGACTACAAGAACAAGCGCCGGATCAAGATCACCCCGGAAGTCAACGCCGACGGCGTCCAGGGCGAACCGGTCGAGTTCCTGATCCCGAAGGGCAAGCACATCTCCGTCCACGACGGCGATCTGATCCAGAAGGGCGACTACATCATCGACGGCAACCCGGATCCGCACGATCTGCTGCGCATCCAGGGCGTCGAGGCGCTGGCCGAGTATCTGGTGAACGAGGTGCAGGAGGTTTACCGACTGCAGGGCGTGCCGATCAACGACAAGCACATCGAGGTGATCGTTCGCCAGATGCTGCAGAAGGTCGAAATCCTGGATTCGGGTGAAACCACCCTGATCAAGGGCGACCACGTCGACATCCCCGAGGTCGAGGCCGAAAACGCCAAGGTCATCAAGCGCAAGGGCCGTCCGGCCATCACCCAGCCGGTCCTGCTGGGCATCACCAAGGCGTCGCTGCAGACCCGCAGCTTCATCTCGGCGGCGTCCTTCCAGGAAACGACCCGCGTGCTGACCGACGCCTCGGTCAACGGCAAGGTCGACAACCTGGAAGGCCTGAAGGAAAACGTCATCGTGGGCCGCCTGATCCCGGCGGGCACCGGGGCCTATCTGCGCTCGCTGCAGAAGGTCGCCAACGAGCGTGACGCGGTCCTGACCGACGCCCGCGAGGCAGCGGTCGAAGCCCTGCCGGCCGATCTGGCCGCCGAGCTGGAAGAGACCGACGGCTGATCCCGGCCTGACAGACGAAATGGAACAGGGCGGTGTCGAAGGGCACCGCCCTTTTTCTTACTCCTCGGGGTCGCGCCGCCGGTCGCCCAGCCCCTCATCCAGCTGGTCATTGCTGTCCTGACGAAAGCCGGGGTCGAGGTGGGCGCCCGGGCAGCCCATGCCGAAATTCGACCCGGGACAGTCGCCGACGCCCGTGACGCCGGTCCCGCCTGCAAGCGGCCGGCGGCGGGCTTCATAGGCTTCCATCTCGCGACGTCCCTCGGCGGCAAAGCGGGCATCCCGGGCGGCATTGCCGCTGCCCGAAATGGGCCGGGCCTGTGCGGCAGCCTCGTTGAAGGCCTCGTCGCACAGGGCCTGTTCGGCGGCGGGCATGCGACCGTTGCGGGCATTGCAGCCCAGGGTGCTGGTGCGCAGGCTGCGGGCCACGCGGGCGCGTTCATCTGCGGGGCGCGCCATCCAGGCCGGGTCGATCAGGTCAGGGCCGGGCGCGCCGGGCGCCGCAGGGCCGGCCCCGGTCGGCACGGCGTCCTCGTCCTCATCCTCCGGGCGGGTCAGCAGATCGCGGGGCAGGGGCACGCGATCCGACGGGACGGCGTCGGCTGAGGGTGCGGCGGGGGCGACCCGGGGCGTGCGCGGCGTCTCGCCTTTGAGAAGCGGGCGTGGCTCGATCTCGAGATAGACGGGCGGGTAGTAGGGCCGGGTCGCGACGGGCGTCTCGAAGGTGTTCAGGGCCAGCAGGCCCAGCACCAGTCCGTGGGCCAGAACCGATCCGGCCACCACCAGCGGGTTGCGGACCCGGGGTCTTGCCACGGCCGCCGTAATCGCCTTCAGCCGTTCGGATCGGATCACGTGTCGCAGCCTCCCCAGTCTGGAGAGACAAGCGACCAACCGTGGCCAGCTTGGGGCTGAAATGAGGGCCTATTCGCGGCGAAGCGCCTCAATCGGGTCCAGCTGGGCCGCCCGCCAGGCGGGATAGGCCCCGAAGACCACGCCGACAAAGGTCGAAAAACCGATCGCGAGCGGCGCGGCCCAGGCCGGAATGGCCGCTGGCCAGTCGCCGAATTTCGACATCAGCAGCGCCCCTCCGACCCCCAGCACCAGACCCAGCAGTCCGCCCAGCAGGGACAGCGCCACCGACTCCAGCGCGAACTGGATCAGTACGTCGCCGCGTCGCGCCCCGATGGCCATGCGCAGGCCGATTTCACGCGTGCGCTCGGTAACGCTGACCAGCATGATGTTCATGATGCCCACGCCGCCGACCACCAGCGACACCCCGGCCACGGCCGCCAGCAGAATGGTGAAGGTGGCGGTCGAGGATTGCGCCGCCTCCTGGATCGAGGTCAGGTTCTGCACATTGAAATCGTCGTCCTGCCCGGGCCGGATCCGGTGCCGGTCGCGCAGCAGCTCGGCCACATCCTGCTCCAGGCGATAGAGAGCGTCCTCGTCGACCGCCTTGACGTAGATCTGGTTGACGCTGTTCCCGCGTGAGCCCGACCCGCGCCCGATGACGCGGCTGCGGGCTGCGTCCAGCGGGATCACCACAATGTCGTCCTGGTCCTGAAAACCGGACTGGCCCTTTTCGCCCAGCACCCCCACAACCGTGAAGGGGATGGGCCCGATGCGCATCCGCTGACCGACGGGATCGACGCCCTCGCCGAACAGTTCACGGACCACGGTCTGGCCCAGCACCGCGACCTTGCGCCCACTGTCAGCGGCGGCCTGGTCGAACATCTGGCCCGAGACGACCTCGAGATCGCGGGCCACCAGATAATCGGGCGTGACCCCCTCGATGCGGCTGGCCCAGTTGGCGCCGTCGAAGACCAGCTGTGCCCTGCCATTGACGGCCGGGGACACGGCCTTGACCCCGTCCAGCGTTCGCATGGCTTCGGCGTCGTCGACGGTCAGACTGTCGCCCGAGCCCCCGCCGCCACGCACAAAGCCGCCGCCTGCACCCCGGGGCGCGCCCGGCCGGACGACCAGCATATTGGTGCCCAGACTGGACAGGGCCTGTTCGACCCGCTGCTGTGCGCCCAGCCCGATCGAGGTCATCATGATCACGGCGGCCACGCCGATCACCACACCCAGCGACGTCAGGGCCGAGCGCATGGGGTGAGCGGCAATCGCACCCACGGCAAACCGGACCAGTTCAAACGGGCTCATGGTGGCGCCGGACAGGGGAGGGCGGTTATCCGGCATGGCGGTCGTCCGATACGATATGGCCGTCGCGGAAGGCGATCCGGCGGCGGGCGCGGGCCGCGACTTCATTGTCGTGGGTGACGATGCACAGCGTCAGCCCCTGACTGTTCAACTCGTCGAAGAGGGCCAGCACCTCCTGACCGGTGGCGGTGTCGAGTGCGCCGGTCGGCTCGTCCGCCAGCAGCAGGTCGGGTGCATTGGACAGGGCCCGGGCGATGGCCACCCGCTGCTGCTGCCCGCCCGACATCTGGGTCGGCCGGTTGCCGAGCCGGTCGCCAAGACCGACGCGCTCCAGCAGGGCCACGGCGCGGTCGCGACGCTCCGTCGCCGGGATTCCGGCATAGATCATCGGCAGTTCGACGTTCTGGACGGCGGTCAGTCGCGGCAGCAGCTGGAAGGACTGGAAGACAAAGCCGATCCGTCGGTTGCGGAAGCTGGCCAGCTCGTCATCGTCATAGTCGGCCACCGGATCGTCCTCGAACCGGTAGTCGCCCGCCGTTGGCCGATCCAGTCCGCCCAGCACATTCATCAGGGTCGACTTGCCGGAGCCGGAGGGGCCGATGATGGCCACATGTTCGCCCCGTCCGATGCTCAGCGAGACGCCGCCCAGCGCATGGATGATATTGTCCCCCATGACGTAGGTCTTGGTCAGGTCCGCGATCTCGATCATGACCTAGAACCGACCGCCGCCGCTCATGCGGGCACCGCGCCGCTGGGCGTCCAGGTCCGGGGCCCGCGGGCCGCCTCCCGTGATGACCTGATCGCCGACCTCGAGCTCGCCGCCGACGACCTCGGTGTAGGAGCCGTCGGTCGCGCCGGTCCGCACAGCAACCCGCACGGGGGCACCGTCCCGCAGGACCCAGACGACGCCCCGGTTGCCACCGCCGGCCAGCCGCAGGCGCTGGGTCTCCAGGATCGCCTGCTGGTCGGGACGCAGAAGCGGTTTGATCTCGTCCAGCGCCGCATTGAGGATGGCGGCCGTTGCCGGATTGCCGCCGCGGCGGCGTTGGCCACCCGCCGCGCCGCGCTGGGCCCGGATGTCCTGCTGGGCCTTTTCGAGGATCGGCATCACCGTCGTGCGCTGGGTGGCGTCCAGTTCCAGAGCCTCGACCAGGGTGGCCACGATATTGCCGCGCCCGCCGCCCCGCTGGCGGTTGCCGCCAGCGGCCGGTCCGAAGGGCGAGCTGCCGCCCTCGGCCTGACGCGCCTGCTGTTCGGCCAGAACATCGCCCGGGGTGAAGCGCAGGGCCGCATTCGGCACCCGCAGCACATTGCGCTTTTCTTCCAGAATGATGTCGGCATTGGCCGTCATGCCCGGCAGCAGCCGTTCGCCCGGATTGTCAGCCTCGACCACAACCGTATAGGCGACGACGCTGGACTCCGTGGTCGGCAGGACCCGGATCTGGGTGACCTGTCCGGTGAAATTGTCGTCGGCAAAGGCATCGACGGTAAAGCGAACGGGCTGGCCGACGCGCACCGCGCCGATATCGGCCTCGTCGACGGTCACCAGCGCCTGCACCCGTGACAGGTCCTGGGCGAGGGTGAACAGCACCGCGACGTTCAGACCCGAGGCGACCGTCTGGCCGGGCTCGATCTGGCGGTCGATGACGATGCCGTCGATGGGGGCGGTGATCGTGGTCCGCCCCAGGGTCGCCTGATTGGCGCGCAGCTGGGCCTGTTGCTGGCGCACCTGGGCGCGGGCGCTCTGCTCATTGGCGCGCGCCGTCCGCAGTGAAGCCTCGGCTGTATCCAGCGCAGCCCGGGCAATGATCTGGCGATCGAACAGGAATTTCTGGCGGTCGTACTCGGCCTGGGCGAGAGCGACCTGGGCCTCGGCCTGGGCAATGCCCGCTTGGGCCGAGGCGATGGCGGCCTGCGACTGTTCAACCGAGGAGCGCTGGTTCTGCGGGTCCAGCCGCGCCAGCACCTGACCACGCCGCACCCGGTCATTGTAGTCGACCAGCACATCGGTGACCTGGCCCGAGATCTGCGAGCCCACCTCGACCGTGACCAGGGCCTCCAGCGTCCCCGAGGCCGAGACGCTGCGCACGATCTCGCCCGTGCGGATCGCCTCGGTGCGATAGGGGTCGGCATCGCTGCCGCCACGCAGGAAGAAGAACCAGACCGCGACCGCGAGCAACAGCACGCCGACACCGCCGAGAATCCATCCGCGGCGATTTCTCCGGCGCGGACGGGGCTTGGACGGGGCAGGGCCGGTCGAAGGGGTCGAGGTCATGCGGATCGGGTCTCATCGGTCAATGGGCGCCCGTCGGGGGTCGGGACGTGAAGGCTTAACGCCGGGATCCGGCGTTTCCGTCGCAAGCTGAACACGAAACCCGCTGAACCGCAGATGAAAATGGGCTCTCCGGGCGCGGCCGGTCTGGAAGCCTTGACCGCGGGGCCTCCCGCGCGTAGAAGGCGCCACCTTCGAGACGGGCCCCGGTCCGGACCGGACGTGACAATTGAGCAGAGTGGGCTGTGCCCGCCGGAACGCCCAAAGCGCGCGTTCCGGCTTTTGTGTTTGTCGTGGCCGGGGTGGCGCAACCGCCTCGAACCCAAACCCGGGACGCCTTTCAGTGGCGCTCCAAAAAGAAGGCCATGAGGGGCGCACCGGCCGACAGGCACACGCCCCCGCGATTTGAAAAAGAGAGACGCGTTCGAATGCCTACGATCAACCAGCTGATCCGCAAGCCCCGCCAGCCCAAGGTGGCCCGCAACAAGGTCCCCGCGCTGAAGGGTTGCCCGCAACGCCGCGGCGTCTGCACCCGCGTGTATACGACCACCCCGAAGAAGCCGAACTCGGCTCTGCGTAAGGTCGCCAAGGTCCGTCTGACCTCGGGCATCGAAGCGGTGTGCTACATCCCCGGCGAAGGCCACAATCTACAGGAGCACTCGGTGGTCCTGATCCGCGGCGGCCGCGTGAAGGATCTTCCCGGCGTTCGCTATCACATCCTGCGCGGCGTGCTCGACACGCAAGGCGTCAAGGACCGCAAGCAGCGCCGTTCGCACTACGGTGCCAAGCGTCCGAAGTAAGCCTTCGCGCCCTCCGATACATGCCCGGCTGAGGCCGGTCCCCAGACAACCAAGAAGAGCAAGCCATGTCCCGTCGTCACCGCGCCCAGAAGCG
>CAXICH010000100.1:0-7808 GCA_964022245.1 uncultured Alphaproteobacteria bacterium | reverse complement strand
TGGTGCGAGCGGCGGGGCTCGAACCCGCATGACCGAAGTCGAGGGATTTTAAGTCCCTTGCGTCTACCAGTTTCGCCACGCTCGCCGCCGGCTATTGCGCCGCCCGTAAGGCCCGGAAGTCGATGTCGGAGTTGGCCAGCAGCCACAGGAAGGCGGCCCAGGCGGCGACATTCTGGTCCAGCGCCTCCGGGTCGATCCGGTCCAGGACATCGTCGGCCGTGTGGTGCCAGTTGAAATAGTCCATGCCCTGCTGGTTCAGGCGAAAGGCGGGCACGCCGGCCTGCACCAGCGGCGTCGTGTCGGGTCCGCCGCCCGTCGCCGGCGCCCCGTCGAACAGAATCCCCAGCGGGGTCAGCACCCGCATGGCCGCGCGACGCAGCTCGCTGTCGCCCGCCCCGGCCGGCAGGGCCAGGCTGTAGATCCGGTCCGCACCGAAGTCGCTCTCGCTGGCGGCAACATGCATCTCCAGCTCATCGGCCCGGCGGTCGGCATAGAAGCGCGCCCCGGCCAGACCCTGCGAGGGCGGCGGCTGGCTGACCTCTTCCGACCCCCACCAGACGACGCGGATCGTGCGGCGGGGCTGCACCGGCAGGTCCTCGATCAGCTTCAGCGCCGCCGTGGTGATGGCGATGCCCGCCCCGTCATCGATCGCGCCCGTCCCCAGGTCCCAGCTGTCCAGATGGCCGCCGATGACGATCACCTGATCGGGAAACTCCCAGCCGACCACTTCGGCCACGACGTTCTGCGAGTGGCTGTCGGCGACAAAGCCGGCACCCGAGACCAGCCGCATCCGGATCGGCTCATCGGTCAGACGTTGCGCGCGGCGCAGCTGGTCGGCGTCCGGCGGGCTGATGGCAAAGGCCGGGATCTGTCCCTCGCCGACCCGGGTCGCCCCCGTGTGGGCAAAGCGGTGATCGTGGGTGCCCAGCGAGCGCAGCACATAGCCGACCGCCCCCCGCTGCGCCGCCTCGAACGGACCCTGCCCGCGGATAGGCGAACTGGTGCCATAGCCGCGCCCGTCCTGGGCCGGCACTGTATCCTGCAACACCACCACGATCTTGCCGGTCAGCGAGCCCTCGGGCTGGTCCAGCAGCTCCTGATAGGTCTCGAAGATCACCGCCTCGGCCTCGATACCGCCCGGCGGCGTCGAAATCGTCCCGCCGAGCGCGGTCGCGACCAGTGCCTGCGGAAAAGGCGACAGGATCTCGACCCGGGTCTCGCCCCGTTCCCACAGTTTCAGCGGAAAGGATTCGATCTCGACATTGGCAAGGCCCATGCCGGTCATCAGCTCGGCACCCCAGCGCGCCGAGGCCTGTTCCGAGGCCGACCCCGCCGGACGCGGTCCGAACCGGGTGGTCAGTTCCTCGACGATCTCGAACGCCCCGCTGCCCTCAAGGGCGCGATCGCGCAGCTGTTCGGCGATCCGGATGTCCTCGGCGGTCTGGGCGGTGGCGACGGACGACACGCCGAGCGCCATCAATCCCAGTGCCGCCGCCATGGCTGTTGCTGCAATCCGCATCGTCATCTCCCCCCGAATACCGGAGCCGCAGTCCTAGCGGCTCAGGGGCGGGGCGCAAAGCCCGATCGGCCGAGCGCTACTCGACGTCCTGGAAAAAGGGCTCGACCGGCCCCTGCAGCTTGACGGTCAGGGCCTTGCCGCGCCGGTCGACGCGATTGCCGACGGCCAGCCGGACCCAGCCCTCCGACACGCAATATTCCTCGACATTGGTCTTTTCCTCGCCCTTGAAGCGGATGCCGACGCCCCGCGCCAGCACGGCCTCATCGTGGAATTTGCTGTCGGGATCGACGCACAGGCGATCGGGCGGGGTATCGGACATGACGGGTCCTCAGGCGGGAGAGAAACGAAGATCGCCCTCTTAGAGGCTCAGCCGGTCAAGGCAAGGGGACGCCTATTGCACCGTCTGGCGGGCCGGCCCCCTTGCCGGGGCATCGGCGTTGGCCGGGGCACGCTCCGGCGCAGGGGTCTCGGCAGCGGGCGGCGGGCTCTGGCGCGCGGGCGGCATCTGTCGGGGTGTCGGACGGGCGGGCTGGGAGCGCGCCGCCGCCGGCGGGGGGGCGGCCGGAGTCGCGGCGGGCGTGGACGCAGGCGTCGCTGCCGGGGACGTTGCCGGCGTCGGGGCGTCCCGCGTCGCCGCCGCAGCCCGCGCTTCCAGATCGGGACGGGTGTTCATTCCGGCCAGTTTCTCGGTCAGCTCGCGCGCCTCGGCCGGCGGCATCTGCGCCAGAATGGCGGCGAGGGCCCGGGGCCGCATGGCGGCGGCAACCGGCAGGCGGACCTCGTCGTCCAGCGTCACAAAGACCGCTGCGGCGTCGCGCGGCCGCATGGCGGAATAGACCTGCACCAGACGGTCGACCTCGGCCTGTTCCTTCTCGTCCAGCTGCCCCAGCATGCCCTCGACCTCGGCCTTGACGGCGTTCAGCTCGGCGATGCGGGCGTCGATCTTCTGTTCGGCGGCGATCAGTAGCGGCAGCATCGTTGCCATTTCTTCCTCGCGCGCGTCCAGCTCGACGCGACGGCCCGACAGGGACTGGATGACCCGAAGCTCGGCGGGCGAGATTCCGGCCTGATCCGCCAGTTGTTCATCGGTCAACGTGCACACCCCGGTGACCGGGGCCGGGACGGTCCCCTCACCCTCGGCGGGCACCGCTTCCTCGGCCCAGGCCACTGCGCCCTGGAACATGCCCGGGACGGTGCCGGCGGCGCGCACGGCAATCACCCCGCCGATAGCGATGGCAACGAGAGGCAACAGACGGGGCAGCTTGGACATCGGGGGCTTTCAGCGAACGCGAGAAACGGGATCAGGCAGCAAACAGGTCTTCGTCCAGACTGCGCCGGGCGCGGTTCAGGCTTTGTTTCGCAGCGTGGTTAGCGGCCAGCGCCTGAAGGACGGGAGCAAGCCGCTCGGCGGCCTCTCCGGGCACGTCCGGAGCCACGGCCAGACTCTCCAGCTTGTCGTAAAGGTCGGTCGCCGGATCGGCGCCCGGCGCCATCTGCCGCTTGGGCTCGGTCGCGGGGGCCGCCGCCACCGCCGTCCGGATCTCGCGGCCTTCGCGCGCGGTCAGCGCCTCGAGTTCCTGCTTGAGGGCCCGGGCCTTGACGATACGATCGTGCAGCAGGTCGGTCTCCTGCCCGGCCTCGCGCAGGGTCTTGAGCGCCGACTCGGCCCGGCCCGCCGCGCTGTTCAGCTCCGCGATGGCGCCGGCAAACGCAGCCTGCCCCTCGCGGACCGCCTTGAGACGACGGTCCAGTCGCACACCATAGGCGATCGCGCTGACCAGCAGCAGCATCAGTATGGCATCCAGCACCGTTCCGATCATGACAGCCCCTTGTGTTTGGTCAGCCGCTCGGCGATCTCCGCCCGCACCGGCGCCTCGACCCGGACGGCGATGTTCTGCCCCTTGCGGCCCATCCGCCCCGTGGTCAGCGGGATGGTGCCGCTGCGGATCGAGATCTCGGAATTGGGCGTGGCGTTGAGCATCAGGGTGTCGCCGACCTTGAGGTCGAGCACCCGCGACAGCGGCACCTGCTGTTCGTCCAGAACGGCCCGCACCTCGGTGCCGGTGGTCCACAACTCGGTGGCCAGGTGGCCTTCCCAGATGTTGTCGCGACCGAATTTCTCGCCCATGAATTGCTGCAGCAGCATCTTGCGGATCGGCTCCAGCGTGCCGTAGGGCAGCAACAGCTCGATGCGCCCGCCGCGATCTTCCATATCGATCCGCAGCTTGACCAGGATGGCGGCATTGGCCGGCCGGGCGATGGCGGCAAAGCGCGGGTTCGTTTCCAGGCGGTCCAGATTGAAATGCACCGGTGTCAGAGGCTCGAACGCGGCGCGGGCATCGTTCAGCACCACCTCGACCATGCGCTGCACCAGCACCCGCTCGATCGTCGTATAGGGGCGCCCCTCGATCCGCAGCGCGGCCGTGCCGCGCCGCCCGCCCAGCAGCACATCCACGATCGAATAGATCAGGTTGGAGTCGACCGTCAGCAGCCCGTAGTTGTCCAGTTCCTCGGCCCGGAAAACCGCCAGGATAGCCGGCAGCGGGATCGAGTTCAGATAGTCGCCGAACCGGATCGACGAGATGTTGTCGAGGCTGACCTCGACGTTGTCGCTGGTGAAATTGCGCAGGGATGTCGTCATCAGCCGCACCAGGCGGTCGAAGACGATCTCCAGCATCGGCAGGCGCTCATAGCTGACCAGCGCCGAGTTGATGATGGCCCGGATACCCGAGCGCTCCTCGTCGTCGCCGCTCATGTCGAAGCCGAGCAGGCTGTCGATCTCTTCCTGGTTCAGAACCCGTTCCGGCATCAGGCCGCCACGGCCCTCGCCGCTGTCGGCGGCGCCGAACGGATCGTCCTCGGTATCGGCGAGCGCGGCTTCAGCCATGCTAATTCACCAGCATTTCTTCGATCAGCACGGCCTCGGCCTTGCCGGGCGCCAGGATCAGATTGACCCGGCGCAGGATTTCCGCGCGCAGCTGGAAATTGCCCGCCGAGCCGTTCAGGTCCTCGGTGCGCAGTTCGCGCAGGAAGCCCTGAAACATGTCCTGCAGCCGCGGCATCTCGGCCATCAGCTGATCCGCCAGATGCGCGTCCTCGAGCTCCAGCGTCAGGCGCAGCTTCAGATAGGCGGGGCGACCGTCGGCCGTCTGGATGTTCACCACCATGTCGGGGAGGGTGTAGAAGGTCACACCGTCCGGGCCTTCGGTGATCTTGCCCAGCGCCGGGTCCAGTTCTTCGCCGCCACCCCCGTGACCGCCGCCCTTGTCGGCCTTCTTCTTGGCCCCGTGGCCGTCGTCCTTCGGCGCCTCGTGCCCGTCCGCGCCCTCAGCCGCCGCCGGCTTGGGTGACAGCATGAAAAAGGCTCCGGCGCCTCCGCCGCCCAGCACCAGCAGGGCCGCGGGAATGATGATGAACAGCAGCGGCAGCTTCTTCTTGGCGGGAGCCGCCTCGCCGTCGCCGTCGCCCCCTTCGCCGGCCCCTTCGGCCACGGCGACGTCTGTGCCCTCGGCCTTTTTCTTCTTGCCAAATTTCAGCATGCGCTATGGCCCCACTCTGACCCGCCTAAAGAACCGGGTTTTGGTTAACGGGGCGTTTAGAACCGGCATTTCCTGCCGGGTGCCTCAGACGAGAAATTACCCATCTCATTGATTTTACGACGTTAACCTTCTTGGCACAGCCTTTGCGACGGGATCAGCGAAGGAGTTTCGTCTTGGAAAACGTCGCCTACATCGGACTGTCCCGCCAGATGACGCTGCGCCGCGAGCTCGACATCGTGGCCAACAACATCGCCAATGCGAACACCACCGGCTTCAAGGTCGAGCAGCTCATGGTCGGCACCGAGGTCGGCCAGGGCGCCCGCAATGACGCGGTGCGGCCGGGCGTCAGCTTCGTTCTGGACCGCGGCGTGGGGCGCGACTACGGCCAGGGCGCCCTGTCCCAGACCGGCCGGACCCTCGATTTCGCCATCGAGGGCGACGGCGCCTTCTTCACCGTCCAGGACGGTGACGGCGAGGCCTATACCCGCGACGGCGCCTTCACCATCAGCCCTGAAGGCCTGCTGGTCACCGCGGCCGGGCTGCCTGTGCTGGGCGATGGCGGCGAAATCCTGCTCGACCCGGCGCGCGGCGCCCCCCAGGTCGCCGGTGACGGCACCATCAGCCAGGACGGTCAGATCGTCGGGCGGCTGACAGTGGTCCGCTTCGATGCCCTGTCGGTGCTCGAAAAGGCCGGCAATGGCCTGTACCGCAACACCTCGAACGCCCAGCCGATAGACGCCCCCGATGCCCGCATCCACCAGGGCATGCTGGAGGGATCCAACGTCAATCCCATCCTCGAAATCACCAACCTGATCGAGATCAGCCGCAGCTATGAGCGCATCTCGAAAATGATCGAGCAAAGCAACGAACTGAGCCGCAAGTCCGTCGAGCGGCTGGGACGCGTGGGCTGATGCCGACCCGTCCCCTTCCCCCTTCCCCCTCAAGGAGAGCAATCCCATGAGAGCGCTACGCACCGCCGCTTCCGGCATGTCGGCCCAGCAGCTGAACGTCGAGGTCATCTCCAACAACATCGCCAACATGAACACGGTCGGCTTCAAGCGTCAGCGGGCCGAGTTTCAGGACCTGCTGTACCAGAACGTCGAACGCATGGGCGGCAGCTCCTCGGCCCAGGGCACGGTGGTCCCGACCGGAATCCAGATCGGCGCCGGTGTGAAGGCGGGCAGCGTCTATCGCATCACCGAGCAGGGCACCCCGACCCAGACCGGCAACCGGCTGGACCTGGCGATCGACGGCAAGGGCTATTTCCAGATCACCCTGCCCTCCGGCGAGACCGCCTACACCCGTGCCGGCAATTTCTCCGTCAACGGCGAGGGCCAGGTCGTGACCGACGACGGCTATGCGGTCGAGCCCGCCATCAGCATCCCCCAGGATGCCATCGACGTCTTCATCTCCAAGGCGGGCGAGGTCCAGGTCATCCAGTCCGGCCAGACCGAACCGACCGTCGTCGGCCAGATCGAGATCGCCACCTTCTTCAACGAGGCGGGCCTCGAGGCCATCGGCGACAACCTGCTGCTGGAAACCGCCGCCTCCGGTCCTGCCACTCCGGGCGCCCCGGGTGAACCCGGCTTCGGCCAGTTGCTGCAGGGCTATACCGAGGCCTCGAACGTCGATGCCGTCTCCGAGATCAGCGCCCTGATCATCGCCCAGCGCGCCTATGAGATGAACTCCAAGGTCATCTCGACCGCCGACGAAATGATGTCGGTCTCGGCCCAGGTGAAGGGCTGATGGCCCGGCTGATCCGCCGCCTCACGCTCGGCGTCTGCCTTGCCTTTGCCGCCTCGGCGGCGCTGGCCACGGCGCCCGTCACCCTGCGCGACAATCCGGTCGACGACGATGGACAGGTCACGCTCGGCGAACTGTTCGAGGGCGCAGGCGCGGCCTCCGACATCGTCATCGCCCGGCGCGCCGGCCCGACCGTCGTGCTCGACGCCGCCATGGTCCAGTCGCGCGCCCATCAGGCGGGTCTGACCTGGGCCAACCCGCGCGGCCTGCGCCGCGTGGTGGTCCGTCAGGGCAGCGCGGCCCCGTCTGCTGCCTCTGGCACATCGGCCGCGGCCCGCCCGGGCGACACCGTCGAGGTCCTGACCTGGACCCGCAGCCTCGCCGCCGGCGACATCATCCGCCCCGAGGACCTCGCCTGGACTGAGGTGCAGGCCCACCGCGCCCCCGTCGGCGGCCTGGCCGACGCCGAAGAGGTCATCGGCCTGCCAGCGCGCCGCGCCCTGCGCTCCGGCACACCGGTGCTGGGCCGCGACCTGGCCCAGCCCCAGGTCATCGCCCGCAATGACATGGTCCAGGTCGCCTATGTCGATCAGGGCCTGACCCTGACCATCACCGGCCGCGCCACCCGCGATGCCGCTCTTGGCGAGCCCGTGCCCATCCTGAACCTGCAGTCCGGCCGGACCATCGAGGCCGTTGCCACCGCGCCCGGTCAGGCCATGGTCGGCCCCGCCGCCCGTACCTTCCGCGCCCAAGCCCGCTGACCCGTCCCGCCGAGAGGATCCCATGCGTATCGTTCTGACCCTGACCGCCCTCTCCGCCCTGTCGCTGGGCGCCTGCTCGACCGCGGTCGAGGCCGTGCGCGGCCCCGAACTGGCCCCGATCGGCTATCCGGCGGCGCTCGTTCCGGTGCAGCAGCAGTATCTGCCGGCGCCTGAATCCCGTCCTGCCAGCGCCAACAGCCTGTGGCGCACCGGGGCCCGCACCTTCTTCGGCGACCAGCGCGCCCG
>CAXICH010000099.1:0-7859 GCA_964022245.1 uncultured Alphaproteobacteria bacterium | reverse complement strand
GACCCTGGGAGGGCATTCCGTGGTCGGGGACAAGGTGTTCCTCGGGGGGCTGTGCGCCGTCCATCAGTTCGGTCGGGTCGGGCAGGGGGCCATCGTCGGGGGCCTCGCGGCGGTGACCCGCGACGTCATTCCCTATGGCTCGGCGTGGGGAAACCATGCGCAGTTGCGGGGTCTCAACCTCATCGGCCTGAAGCGCAAGGGCTACGACAAGGCCGCCGTCCGCCGACTGCTGGCCGCCTACCGCGATCTGTTCGAGCGCAAGGACCAGCCCTTCGCCCAGCGACTGGACGCGGTCGCCAACAGCTACGCCGACCTGCCCGAGATCGTCGAGATCGTGGACTTCATTCGCCGGGACACGCGCCGTCCGCTCTGCCTGCCCGAGGGCTGAGGTGGTCGCGCGGGGCAAGCTGGGCCTGATCGCCGGGGGCGGGGCCCTGCCGCTCGCCGTCGCTGCCCGCTGCGAGGTCGAAAGGCGCGGTCTCCACATTATCCGTCTGGCCGGGTTCGCTGACCCGCATCTGGCGCGCTTTCCCGGCATCCAGGCCGGCATGGCCGAGATCGGCCGTATCCTGACCGAAATGAAGGCCGCCGGGTGCGAGGCCGTCTGTCTGGCGGGAACGGTCAGTCGCCCCGACTTCAAGACCCTCCGCCCGGACCTCAAGGGGGCGACCCTGTTGCCCGGCATTGTGGCTGCAGCGACGAGGGGCGATGACGCCCTGCTTCGCAAGATCCTCTCGATCTTCGAGGCGGAGGGCTTTGTCGTGGAAGGGGCCGACGACATTCTGGGCGGCGACAGCCTGCCGCTCGGGGCTCTCGGGCGCGTCCGGCCGACAGAAGCCCAGCTTTCCGATCTCAGGAAGGCGCTCCATGTCGCAGAAAAATCAGGTGAACTGGATATCGGGCAGGGGGCCGTCGTCTGCGACGGTCTGGTGCTGGCGGTCGAGGCCCAGGAGGGCACCGACGCCATGCTTCGACGGGTCGCCGGCCTGCCGGTGGATCTGCGGGGCGCACCCGGCTCGCCGCAGGGCGCTCTCGGCAAGGCACCCAAACCGATCCAGGACCTGCGCGTCGACATGCCGGTCATGGGGGCCCGGACGCTCGAGCTGGCGGCCGAGGCCGGTCTGGCCGGCGTCGGCGGGCAGGCGGGGCGTCTGATCCTGATCGACCGGCCTGCCATGATCGAGGCCGCCGACCGGCTGGGTCTGTTCATCTGGGGCGAAGACGTGTGAGCCGCGCACTGAAGATCATGCTGGTGGCCGCCGAGGCCTCGGGCGATGCTCTCGGTGCCGGACTGGCCCGCGCGCTGAAGACCCGGCTGGGGGCGGATCTGGTCCTTGTCGGGATCGGTGGGCCCCGCATGGCGGCCGAGGGGATCACCAGCCCCTTCGATATCGCCGACCTGTCCATCCATGGGTGGCTGGAAGGGCTCAAGGCCTACGGTCTGGTCAAGCAACGTGTGGGCGACGCCACCGCTCTGGCGACACGCGAACAGCCCGATGCCGTCGTTCTCATCGACAGCTGGGGTTTTACCATCCGCGTGGCCAGGGCGCTCCGACCCCTGATGCCCGGTGTGCCGCTGATCAAATATGTCGGGCCCCAGGTCTGGGCCTCGCGCCCGGGTCGGGCCAAGACGCTCGCCGCTGCGGTCGACCATCTACTGGCCCTCTATGCCTTCGACGCGCCCTGGTTCGAGCGCGAGGGCCTGCCGACGACCGTGGTGGGGTCACAGGCGCTGCATGTCGACATGTCGGGCGCCGATCCGGCCGCCTTTCGAACAGCGCGCGGCATCGCGCCCGATGCGCCGCTGCTCCTTGTCCTTCCGGGGAGCCGACCGTCCGAAATCCGCCTGATGACGCCGGTCTATGCCGAGACGGTCGCGCGGCTGAAGGCATCGACGCCCGATTTGCAGGTCGCCGTGGTCGTCGCCGGAACCGTTGCGGCCAACGTCCGCGCCCAGATCGCGGACTGGCCCGTCGAGGCCCATCTGGTCGAGGAAGACGAGAAATACGCGGCGATGAAAGCCGCCACCGTGGCGCTGGCGACCAGCGGCACTGTCTCGACCGAACTGGCGCTGGCGGGAGCGCCGATGATCATCGCCTACCGCTTTCAGCCGCTCAGCTATGCGATCATGCGGCCGTTCTTTACCGGCAAATACGCCACCCTCTTCAATCACGCCGCCGATGAGGAAATCGCGCCCGAGTACATCCAGAAGGATGCCACGCCCGACAAGCTGGTCGCGGCGATTGAGCGCCTGCTGGACGCCCCAGCTGCCCTAGAGGACCAGTCCCGTCGTCAGACAGAAGCCCTCGACCTGATGGGCCGCGAAGGCCGCGATCCGTCCGAGATTGCGGCTGAGGCGGTGCTTGGGGTGATCGACCGGCGCTCCGCCGGCTAGTCGGCCTTCAACCCGCGCCGCGCCAGGATCATGGCGCCGACGACGCAGGGCGCGAACAGCAGGCCTTCCAGACCACCGGTAACGCTCTGGGCGATCGGGCCAAAGCCGGTCTCGCCGAACCAGTTGCCGATCATGCCCAGCTGCAGTTGGGACTCGGGGAAGGTCCTGGCCAGCAGATCCAGACTGCCGCCCATCAATCGGCCGCCGAACAGGGGAATGGCCATGCCAGCCAGTGCCGCCGCGATCCCCGCTGTGATCATGCAGCGCCGCAGGGGCAGGGGATCGCGTCCGCGTGCCCCCAGCCACAGCCCCAGACCGATGGCGCCGCCCAGGATGAACCCCTCCATGCCGCCGGTGATATCGCCGGGCGAACGTCCGACCAGCAGGTTGAAGGCATCCAGCCCCAACAGTTTCACCGCCCCGCCGACGGTCATGCCGCCCAGCGCGCCGCCGAAGATGATCCACGGGCTTGGCCGTCGCCGTCCCAGTCCGGTCGCGGCCATGCCAATGCCGACCGCCGCACCACCCATCAAGGCGACGAGGGTCGTGAGCCAGACCAGCACCAGCAGGATCGATCCCGAGCCCATGCCGGGCTGAAGCGGATGCGACACCGCGATCAGCCCATAGATCAGACCGCCGATCACGCCGGCCAGGCCCCCGCCCAGTACCCCTGCTCCGCCCAGCAACAGGGTCCTATTCAGATCATAGGGGCTGTCGGCGGCGGTCGGTCCGGTGTCGTCGACTGCCGGGCCGGGGCTAACACCGCCTGCCTCGACCGGCGTCACAGCGGCAATGAAGCGATAGCCATGCTTGGGGACCGTTTCGATGAACCGGGGGCGCCCGGCGGTGTCACCCAGCTGTTTCCTCAGGGTCCGGATGCACTGCGTCAGGGCCTCGTCCGTGACCGGCACCCCGCGCCAGACCTCATCCAGGAACTGATCCTTGGACACCAGCTGGCCGGGACGCCCCACCATCAGGATCAGCGCATCCAGATAGCGGGTACTGATCTCGACGGTCTCACCGTCCCGCGACAGGCGCCGGTTGGCGGGATCGAGGGTGAACGCACCGAAGCGAAGGCCGTCTGGTGTCAATTTCAGAAAATCCTCAGCCGTCGCTCATGCCGCTCAGCGGCGGCGATCTCACACTGCGAGCGTCCACCAAGGCGGGAGCAATGGCAATGCGAGGAATGACATCATGGTCGATCTGATCCTGCCGGGGCAGGGCGCCGGGCTGGTCCGGCTGCTGGGCCAGCGTCGCGGGCGGGCAACCCGACTGCGTCTGAGGGGCGGCCGTGACCTGCTGGCCTTCAACTGCGCCTGGGGCATGGACTATGCCGCCGAGTGGGAACACCTGACCCTCAACCTGTCGCCCCGGGTGTCGGCGGCACCCGTGTCCGCCCTGTCCTCGGCCGAGGTGATCACGGCCGAGGACCCGGACACGGGCACGCTCCTGTATCGTGGCCTCAGCCGATGAGGGCGGCGATACCGGTCAGGGTTTCGCGCAGTCCGGCCCGACGCTTGGCGGCCTGATCACTGCCCGACGGATCGATTTCGCCCGCCAGAGCCAGAAGGTCACGGGCGAGGGCCGGATCCTTGCCATTGCCCTCTACGAGGGGCTCGGCACGACCCAGAGCTGCCGTGACGCGGCCGGCCAGTCCGGCGTCCAGACCGCCGTCGCGGGCGAACTGGTCCAGGTAGGCGCGACCCACGACCGGGTGGGCCGGCCAGGTCACGGGATACTGCTGCTGCGGGTTTACCGTGCCGCCCTCATCCGCCATGGCGGCCGCCGCGATCTCGTTGGCCGTCAGGGTCTCGCTGGGCGTCAGGGTGAACACATCCAGACCGCGGCCGATCTCCGAGCCATAGATGCGGCCATTGTACCAGTAGACCGACCAGTAGCCGCCCGATCCCTGACGCTCGGCATTCACGGGACCGCGGTCGAAGTAGGCGATCTCGAAGGCCTGCGACGAATCGGTGAAGTCGCTGATCGACAGTCCGCCCTGGTACCAGGCCTGAACGAACAGGTCGCGTCCGGGCACGGGGATCAGCGAACCATTGTGGGCGACGCAGTTCTCCAGCTCGGTCTGGGCGGCAGGCAGCTTGTAATAGCCCTGGAACACCAGCTCGCCGTCGACGATGTCATAGATGGCATTGGCGCCCCAGGTCATCGGGTCCTGAACCCGGCAGCGCGGACGGCCGCCGCCGCCCCATTCGTCGGTGAACAGCACCTTGGTGGCGTCGTTGTTGAAGGTCGCCGAGTGCCAGTAGGCAAACCCCTCGTCGACCACGGCATCGATGCGTTTCGGCGCGCGGGGGTCGGAGACGTCGAACAGGATGCCGTTGCCGGCGCAGGCCCCGGCGGCAATGTTGCGCGTCGGGAAGATGGTGATGTCGTGGCAGTGGTCGGTCTGGCGCGTGGTCTGGGTGCCCTGACCATGGTCTCCGCCGCGCCACAGGCCGGCGATCTCGCCCGTCTCCTCATCGGCAAAGACCGCGGGGCTGTCGATGATGCGCGACTGCGACGGGTCGGCCAGCGGGATCTCGATAACATCGACGCGGAACAGGGCGGTGCGCTCCTCGCCCGGGGTCCCGACGACGCAGCCGGCCAGTTCACGCTCGTCCCGGACGCTGGCGGTGCCCGAGTTATAGACGATCAGACGGCGCTCATCGGCGGCGACGACGGTGTGGGTGTGCGATCCCCGGCAGGTCTGGACCTGACCCACCTGGACCGGGCGCACCGGATCGGTGATGTCGAAGATGCGCAGGCCGCGGAAGCGATCCGGACTGGCGCCCGGCCCGACACCTTCGCGACCGCAGTCGACGCGGCCATTGGTCGACTCGACCGACATCAGCATCAGATTGCCGTAGATCGAGACATCACCCTGTCCGCCGGGGCAGACGATCGAGCTGATCAGCTGCGGCTCCGGCGCATCGGTCAGGCGATACAGGTTAATCCCGTGGTAGTTGCCGACGGCCAGCAGGTCGCCCTGGAAGGCCATGTCGGTGTTCGAGAAGCTGAGGAAGGGCGAACGACGCCCGGTCTCGTC
This sequence comes from uncultured Alphaproteobacteria bacterium, assembly GCA_964022245.1. GTDB lineage: Bacteria > Pseudomonadota > Alphaproteobacteria > Caulobacterales > Caulobacteraceae > Brevundimonas. The sequence continues at coordinate 2,418 of CAXICH010000099.1, read as the reverse complement.
ACCGACCCGCGGCGGCAGGCCTGCGGGGTTGGTTGGATCGAAAAAGCCGGTCGGCTTGGGCAGGCTGGCGATCAGCTCCATATTGCTCGCGGCCTGTTCGGCGTCCCGGAATCCGGCCCGCAGATTCGTGCGGGGGTCGGGCGAGGCCGAGCGGATCAGCGCCGTCATCCGGGCAATCTCGGTCTGCTGCTCATTGGCGACGTCATTGACGAAGCGGAACAGGATCGGGTCGTAGGCCGAGCCGGACCGCCCCAGCAGCGACGACACCATGGTCAGGGCGCCTTCGTGGTGCGGGATCATCAGCTCGAGGAAAAGCCGGTCGAACTCGGGGCCGCTGGCGGCAGCCAGCCGCGCCATCTGCTCGGGTGAGGCCATGCCCGGCATATCACCATGGCTGCCGTGGGCGGAATGGTCCATGCCACCATGCGCCGAATGATCCATGCCGCCCGTCGGCTGCGGGGTCGGGGCCATTTCGCCACGCTCGGTCAGCCAGCCCCGCATGAAGGCGATCTCGTCCGCCTGCGACGCGAGGATCCGGGACGCCAGATCGAGGATTTCAGGGGTATTCGTGCGGTCGGCCGCCAGGACCGACATTTCCACCGCCTGGGCGTGGTGCAGGATCATGCCCTGCATGAAGGCGACGTCGTCTGCCGAATAGCGGTTGTCGGCGATCCGGGCGGCTTCGCGGCCCTCCAGCGCGCGGCTCGCCTCGCCCGGCGCGCCCGGCTGGATCAGGGGCGCTTCCTGGGCGAAGGCGCTGCTGGCGAACAGGAGGACACCGAGGGCCGCAGAGCCCCCGAGCAGCTTGCGGATCGACGGACCGGAATTCTTCAACGCTTTCACTCCCCAGGATGGTGGTGCCGTATGGCTAGCACGGGCCTTTCCGGGGCCAAAGCCCGGGCGGGGGTGTCGCAAATGAAAAGGGCGCGACCCGCGCCGCGCCCTTTCCGGGACCTTCGGTGCATGATGGCGCGGTGCCGATCAGCCCCGTTGTTCGATCGGGGTGTAGTCGCGCTGGGTCGGACCCGTGTACAGCTGGCGCGGGCGACCGATCTTTTGCGAGGGATCTTCCATCATCTCCTGCCACTGGGCGATCCAGCCGACCGTTCGGGCCAGCGAGAACAGCACGGTGAACATCGTGGTCGGGAAGCCCATGGCCGACAGGGTAATGCCCGAATAGAAGTCGACGTTCGGGAACAGCTTGCGCTCGATGAAATATTCGTCGTTCAGCGCGACCTTCTCCAGCTCCATGGCCACCTGCAACAGCGGATCGTTGGGATCGCCGACCGCCTTCAGCACCTCGTGGGCGCTTTCCTGCATGACCTTCGCGCGCGGGTCGTAGTTCTTGTACACGCGGTGGCCGAAGCCCATCAGCTTGTATTTCTTGTCCTTCACGCCCTGGATGAACTCCGGAATCTTGTCCGGGGTGCCGATCTCTTTCAGCATGTTCAGCGCCTCCTCGTTGGCGCCGCCGTGCGACGGGCCCCACAGGCAGGCGATGCCGGCGGCGATACAGGCGAACGGGTTGGCGCCCGACGAGCCGGCCAGGCGCACCGTCGAGGTCGAGGCGTTCTGCTCGTGGTCGGCATGCAGGATGAAGATGCGGTCCATGGCCTTGGCCAGCACCGGATTGACCTCATAGTCCTCGGCCGGAACGGCAAAGCACATCCGCAGGAAGTTTTCCGAATAGCTGAGGTCGTTGCGCGGCGACACGAACGGCTGGCCGACGTGGTACTTGTAGGCCCGTGCCGCGATGGTCGGCATCTTGGCGATCAGGCGGATGGCCGAGATGTTGCGCTGGACCGGATCATGGATGTCGAGGCTGTCGTGATAGAAGGCCGACAGGGCGCCGACCGTGCCGACCATGATGGCCATCGGGTGCGCGTCGCGGCGGAAGCCCTCGAAGAAGCGATCGAACTGTGAATGCAGCATGGTGTGCATGGTCACGCTGTTCTCGAAGGCCGCATATTGCTCGGCCGTCGGCAGTTCCCCGCGCAGCAGCAGGTGGCAGACCTCGACGAAGTTCGACTGCGAGGCCAGCTGGTCGATCGGATAGCCGCGATGCAGCAGCACGCCCTTGTCGCCGTCGATGAAGGTCAGGGCGCTTTCGCAGGAGGCCGTCGAGGTAAAGCCGGGATCGTAGGTGAAGGCTTCGGTGGCACCGTACAGTTTGCGGATGTCGATGACGTCGGGGCCGGTCGAACCGGACAGGACCGGCAGGTCGACGCTCTTGTCGCCGTAGGTGAGGGTGGCTGTACCGGTCGGGGAGGTGGTGTTGGTCATCTGCGTCCCTGTGTGCATGCCGACCGGGTGCCCCCGACCGGGGCGAACCGCTTAGGAGTCGCGATCCGCAAATGAGTTATGGCCGTTCACTTAGTATGTTGCAGCGCATCATCCAAGCGACCGAGGGCGTCTTCC
>CAXICH010000098.1:0-7903 GCA_964022245.1 uncultured Alphaproteobacteria bacterium | reverse complement strand
GAGCCGACGCTGGATCGGCTGATGGGGCATGCGCTGAACTACTACGAGGACTTCGTGAAGCCCTCGAAGACCTACCGCCCCCCCACGGAACAGGAGCGGGCGGCCTTCGAGGATCTGGCGGCACGGCTGAAGGCCCTTCCGGCGGACACGACCGACGGCGAGCTTATCCAGGGCGAGGTCTATGCCGTCGGCAAGGCGCACGACTTCCAGCCGCTGCGCGCCTGGTTCGGGGCGCTGTACGAAGTGCTGCTGGGCGCGTCGCAGGGGCCGCGCTTCGGCTCCTTCGCCGCCATCTACGGCCTGCCCGAGACCATCGCGCTGATCGAACGGGGCGCCCGCGGCGAGCTGGCGGCCTAGCGCTCAAGCCGCGAGCGACCGCGTCGCGAGCGGTCGCGAAAGGATTATGAACCGAAAACAACGGCCTGTTCACGGGAGCCTTTCCACACGCCTGCGCATTTTCATGACACGACCCCACTGAAGGAGTGAGTCATGTCGAAGATGATCAACAGAGCCCTGATGGCCGGTGCCGCCCTTGTGGCCATGTCCGCGGTACCGGGTATTGCCAGCGCCCAGTCGGCCAATGGCATCACCAACTGCGACGCCCCGGGTGGACGTCAACAGGCAGGCGCCCTGATCGGCGGCGTGCTGGGTGCGCTGGCCGGCAGCCAGATCTCGGACAATGAGCGTGAGCTCGGTGCCGTGGCCGGTGCGGCGGCAGGGGCTGCGGCCGGCTCCTATGTCGGGTGCCAGCAGCAGCGCGAGCGGGCCCGTCAGGCGCCCCAGGCCCAGCAGGGCTCGGCGACCGTCCGGGCCACCAGCAATCTGCGCGTCCGTTCGGGCCCTGGCACCAACTACCGCCAGATCGGCAGTCTCAGTGCCGGCCAGTCGGCCCAGGTGGCCGGCTCTGAAGGCGAATGGGTGCAGCTGACGAACGGCGGCTGGGTCAGCGCCCACTATCTGACCTACTGATCGCGATCGCGCATCAGGCGAAGCGGGGCGTGTCCGGACGGACGCGCCCCGTTCTCACGCCTACTGACTGACCCAGAGGATGCGCCGGACCCAGGCGAGGCCGGCGGCCGGAATCATGCGGGGGGCAAAGTCGGGATTGATCGACAGCAGCGTTAGCCCTCCGCCCTCGGCGCGCTCCACCTGCTTGACCAGGGTCTCGCCCGAATGGGTGCGCACCACCACCCGGTCCCCACGCCGTACGGGTTGCGGCTCGGCGTCGACGATCAGCCTGTCGCCCGGTCGATACAGGGGCGCCATCGACTCGCCCGACACCTCCAGACTGTACAGGCCATCGCGCGGCCGGGGCAGGTCGGTCTCCAGCCAGCCCTCACCGGTCGGCAGGCCCGCCTCATCGAAAAAACCGTCCTGACCGGCCTGGGCGAGGCCCAACAGCGGCACGGCGGTCGGCGGCTCTTCGGCATCCTCGGCCAGACGGGCGAACTGGCCCAGCGACAGGCCACAGACCGTCAGGACGCGCGTCAGGCTCTCGGTCGAGGGCCAGCGCGGCCGCGCCTCGGGCGGCGGCCCCAGGCGTTTGGAGGGATTGAAGGCGGTCGGATCCAGCCCCGCGCGTCGCGCCAGCCCCGAGGCCGTCAGCCCCTCGGCTTGCGCCAGCCGGTCAAGTCCTCGCCATATCTGCACATGGGTGAGCGGCACACCGACCCTCCGGACGAATCATCACCTAAAGGTTATAGGAAAAAATGCCCAAAGTCGTACCGCCAGCGTCCAGTCTTTCGATCAGGCTTCGCTCGACCTCGGCCAGACCTGGTCGGGGGAGGGGCTCACGATCGATCTTTTGACCGCGGTCGTCTGGGGTGGTGATCACCAACCGGCAAGCGGATGGCCTACTCCAGCCCGGCCGCGCGGCGTTCCTGCCAGGCCCAGAAGGTCCCGACTGCGAGGGCGACCAGCACACCATAGCCCGCCAGATTGATGACGGTGTAGTAGGACGAGATGGAGGGGCGGATATCGAGCGTCATCAGCACATGGGCGGTGACGACCAGTAGCTGGGCGGCGGAGGCCCAGGTCGGCCAGGTGCGGTGGGATTTCCATACGAGGGCCCCGAGCACCAGCAGCATGACTACGTCGATGGCCAGCATGCTCCATTGGGCGCTGTAGAGGTCGCTGTCGGTCTGGACCAGCAGAGACGCCAGCCAGCCAAGCCCGTACGCGCCGGCGGCGATCCGCTCGGTCTCCTCGCCTTTGAGAAAGGCGAACCCCAGCACCAGCACGATAAAGACGGCGCCAATCTGGGCAGAGAGGGTGTCAAACATGAGATCGCCCCCTGAGCGAAACACTCAGAGGGCGATCATGCATTGAATCGGGTTTGACCGGAATGTCCGGTGTCAAACATTACGCCGAATTCAGGCGAGGCGCAGGTGACCCTTGGTCGGCGGAGTTCCGCCGACCGGGGTTTCCCAGTCGTCGGGCTTGTTCACCGGGCCGACCGCGTAGACGCCCCAGCCCATCTTGCGATGGTCTTTCTGCAACTCGGCGTGGCAGGCGACGATCGCCGACCGGGCCTCGCCGAGGGCGGCGATGGTTTCCATGGCCTTGGCCTGGCTGCCGGCACCGGCGACCGGCGACACTTCCAGAAGGGCGCGGGCGCCGATCATGGACTGAACCAGGGTGGTGGTCTGGGTGATGGCCGCATCAATGGCCTTTTCCGTAGCGTGCAGATCCTTTGCAACGCCAGCGATGACTTGAGTTCGGTCCATGAAAGCCTCCAAGCAACTATGGTTAAGCAAACCTTAACACGCTTCGGGGCGGCTTGAAACAGAGGTTTTTGGGGAATTGACACCGGTGGTGCCGCCGCCGATGGGCGGCTCATCCTCGGGCTTGTCGACGGGCCCCACGGCCAGAGCATCGAGGCCGAGATTGCGGGCGAGGGCGGCCAGCCGGCCATGGGTGCGGACGATATGGCCCCGCGCCTGCGACAGGGACAGGACAGACTGGGCCGTATCCTCGAACGCCTTCTGACCGGTGACGGCGGACAGATAGGCCTCGGCCCGGGCCTCGGGCAGATAGGCGGCGAGGCGGGCGGTATGGATCAGGGCGGCGTCGATGGCCGATTCAGCGGCATACAGGCGATGGGCCAGGGTCTGGCCGATGTCGGAGCGGGTCATATGCGAATCTCCCCTGTGGCGAGGTGCCACCGGGGAATACAATCATAACCTGTTAACCATTACAACTAAAAGCTGTCTTCGAGCAGGAAGTGTGCGGTCAGGGCGGCGATCGGCTGGGCCTCGTCCTCCTGCCAGGCCTCGGCCAGGACGTGGGCGACGCGCCGTCCGGCCTTGTTGATCCGGGCACGGGCGTAGACGTGTTGGGGGCGGCCCGAGCGCAGGTAGGCAACCGAGACATTGATCGGGCGGGGCAGGTGCATGCCGGGGAAGCTCTCGGCCACCTGGGCCATGGCCGTGATCTCCAGCAGGGCCGCGGTCGATCCTCCGTGCAGGGCGGGCAGCATGGGGTTGCCGATCAGGTGATCGGAGAACGGCATGGTCACGGTCAGGATATCGCCGGCCTGTTCGGCCGTAAGGCCAAGGAAACGGGCATAGGGCATGGCCTCGATCACACGGCTCATTCGCCGGCCTCGGGCCTGGGCCGGCGCTCGGGGCGGGCCGTGGTCAGAATATAGGCCGACTGGGCGGCGGCGACCGGATCGTCGGGTGCATCCTCGAACGCCCAGGCGCGAACAAAGGCAATCGACCGTGTCAGGCGATAGCAGCGCGCCTCGGCGATCAGGTCGGAGCGGGGCCGGGCGGCACGCATATAGTCGACGCGCAGGTCCAGGGTGGCGAGGGGCTTGAAGTTGTCGAGGGACACCCAGACGGCGAGGCCGCCGACATGATCCAGCAGGGTGGTGACGACACCGCCCGCGATCACGCCGGTGTCCGGATCGCCGACCAGATCCTCGCGCCAGGGCACCCGGATACGCACCCGGTCGCCCTCGAGCGACTCATAGGTGAAGCCCAGGGCGTGGGTGTGGGCGGCCCCGGAGGCCAGCTGCGGCAGAAGCGGGGCGATTGCGGGAACATCCATGCCCGTGCTTATCGCGCGGAACGACCCATGCAAATCCCGGGGGGAGACTCCGGCCTCAGCCGGCGGCGACCTGGGGGGCGTCGGCGACCGCCTCGTCCTCGGCGTGCGAGGGCGACAGGGCCGCGTTCATGGCGTGGCGGAGGCGTTCGGGCTTGATCGGCTTTTCGACCACGGCCGCCATGCCGGATGCGATATAGCGGCGGGCGTCCTCGGGATCGGCATTGGCGGTCAGGGCGATGATCGGCACATCGCGCATCGGGCCCTTGAGCTTGCGGATCGACCGGGTGGCCTGAAGCCCGTGCATCCGCGGCGTCTTGATGTCCATCAGGACGAGATCGAAGTCGCGTTCCTTGATGGCATCCAGCGCTTCCATGCCGTCATCGGCCGTCTCGGAGGTGCAGCCGAACATTTCGCACAGCGCCTGGGCCACGACGCGATTGGTCGCATTGTCGTCGACGATCAGGATGTGCGGATTGGCGATCATGTCGGATTCGACCATGTCCGAGACGTTGCTCCCGGCCTCGACCGGTCGCTCGGCGCGCTCGGCCGAGATGTCGAAGGCGAAGGTCGCGCCCCGGCCGGGGTTGTTCTCAGCCCAGATGCGGCCGTCCAGCCGGTCCATGATCTGGCGACAGATCGCCAGGCCCAGGCCTGCGCCGTCGGGGCCCGAGCCGTGCACGAACGGCTCGAAGATTACATCGACGCGATCCGGGGCGACGCCCGGGCCATCATCGCGGACGCGGGCCTGCATGACGACGCGGTCACCCTCGATCCAGGCCTTCAGCCCGGCCTCGACCATGCCGTTGCGGGCAAACTTCAGCGCATTGCCGATCAGGTTGTTGAAGATCTGCTTGATGCGAACGGGGTCGATCTGCGCCGTCAGTTCGGTGTCGCCTTCATAGCTGACCACCAGATGGACATTGTCCTGCGAGGCGCGCGGCTCCCACATGGCGGCGACATCATCCATCAGGGCACGGAGGGGCGTGGCCTGCAGACTGATGTCCAGTTCTCCGGCTTCGGCCCGCGACAGGTCGAGCGCGTCCTGCAGGATCTGAAGCAGGACCTCCGAGGAATCGACGATGGTCTGGACGTGGGACTGGGCCGCGGCATTGAGCGGCTGGCGACGCAGCAGTTCGGCCACGGCCAGAACGCCATTCAGCGGGGTCCGCAGCTCGTGGCTCATGATCGACAGGAACTGGCTCTTGGCGCGGGCGGCGGACACAGCCTGGGTGCGGGTGTCGGACAGCAGTCGGGCCTGCTCCGTCAGTTCTTCGTTCTGGCGACGCTGGTCGTCGTTAATGGCCTTCAGCAGCGAGATGACCGTGCCGATGCCCCAGTATTTGCCCTGGCGCGTGACGATGAACCCGCGGGTCAGGGCGCCCGGCCCCGAGCTGAGCATGGCATCGCAAAAACTGTCGATACGGACCCCGGCCTCGACCACCGAGGGCTCGTCGTCCATCAATTCGGTGATCGGGCGATTGCCATACAGGGCATGACCAAACGGCCCCGCCACCTTGAGCAGAAAGGCGTTACGTTCGATCAGGCCCACCGGGCGGTCATCCTTGACCACCGGTATCACAAGCGTGTCCGGGAAATCCTTGAAGTGGGCAAAGATCTCCGCTCCGAGCGTCTCGGGCGAGACCGGTGTGGCCCTCTCGGTCAGCTTTTCGATCGTCGGCATAACTGACCGATACTCCTCAACTGGACATGAGGCTTAACCGACAACCGTTTGCAGATTGGTAAACGGGGGAAACTCTCATTTTCCTGCCGCATTCTCGACGCTTTTGCGTCGACCCCGCCCGGGGTGTAAGATGCGCTCCTCCCGCCTTTACGGGCTTCTTTTGCATGCGCGCGGCCACAAGTCCTTCGGGATGGGGCCGACCGCAGATTTGTCATGAGCGCTTTGGTCCCACAGCCCGCCGCCTCGGCCCTCGTCCTGTTCTCGGGCGGGCAGGACAGTGCGACCTGTCTGGCCTGGGCCCTGGAACGGTACGGGCGCGTTGAGACCGTAGGCTTCGACTATGGCCAGCGCCATGCGGTCGAGATGCAGGCCCGCCTTGCGGTGCGCGACGGGATGAGTACGGCCCTGCCGCAGTGGGCCGGGCGACTGGGCGAGGACCACCTCGTCGACCTGACCGGCTATGGCGCCATCGCCGAGAGCGCCCTGACGGCGGACAGGGTCATGGAGATGGACGCGCGAGGTCTGCCGACCACCTTTGTGCCGGGGCGCAATCTGGTGTTCCTGAGCGTGGCGGCGGCGCTGGCGGACCGGCGCGGGCTGGACGTGCTGGTCGGGGGCATGTGCGAGACCGACTTCTCGGGCTATCCTGACTGTCGCCGCGAGACCCTCGATGCCATGGAACGCGCCCTGTCGCTGGGGCTGGACCAGCCCGTGCGGATCGAGACGCCGCTGATGGCCCTGACCAAGGCCGGGACCTGGGCGCTGGCGCAGCAGATTGGCGGCGATCCGCTGGTCGCGCTGATCCTTGAGGCCAGCCACACCTGTTACCGGGGTGATCGCTCGGCGCGGCACGCCTGGGGCTATGGCTGCGGCGACTGCCCGGCCTGCGTGCTGCGGGCGCGCGGTCATGCGGAATGGGTGGCCGCATGACCTATTCGGTCAAGGAGACCTTCCTGACGGTGCAGGGCGAGGGCGGACAGGCCGGCCGCGTGGCCGTCTTCCTGCGCTTTGCCGGCTGCAATCTCTGGAGCGGACGTGAGCAGGACCGCGCCGCGGCGGTCTGCACCTTTTGCGACACAGACTTCGTCGGCACCGACGGCGACGGAGGGGGCAAGTTCGCGGCCGCCGAGGCGTTGGCCGACCATGTGGCCGGCTTCTGGAGCGGGCAGGGCGGGCGGCCGCTGGTGGTCTGCACGGGTGGGGAGCCCCTGCTGCAGCTTGATCTCTCGCTGATCGTGGCCCTGCACGCGCGTGGCTTTGACATCGCGGTCGAGACCAACGGCACGATCGCGGCACCCGCCGGCATTGACTGGATCTGCGTCAGCCCCAAGGCGGATGCGCCGGTGGTCCAGACCTCGGGCCAGGAGTTGAAGCTGGTCTATCCGCAGGACACGGCCCGTCCCGAGCGGTTCGCCGACCTCGATTTCGAGCGGTTCTGGCTGCAGCCCATGGATGGTCCTGACGCCGCAGCCAATACCGCGGCGGCCTTCGACTACTGCCTGACCCATCCCCAGTGGCGCCTGAGCGTCCAGACCCACAAATATATCGGCGTGCGTTGATGCCCAGCTTCGAGATCACCAAACAGGCCACCTTCGACGCGGCCCACCACTTTCCGAATGAGCCGGAAGGTAGCATCTACCGCCGGGTGCACGGCCATTCGTTTACGGTCGAGGCGACGGTGCGCTCCGAGACACTGGATGCCGAGCACGGCTGGGTCGCGGACCTCGGCGCGCTGGACCGGGCGCTGAAGGCGGCGGCCGAGGAACTGGACCACGGCCTGCTGAACGAAAAGCCGGGGCTGGAAATGCCCAGCCTTGAGAACCTGTGCCTGTGGTTCGCCAACCGGATGAAGCCCGACTGGCCCGGTCTGTGCCGCATCCAGGTGGCGCGGCCGACCATCAACGAACGGTGCGTGCTGACGCTGTGATCGCGCTGAGAGCCATGCGCGAGGGCGACGCGGAGGCGATGGCCGAGGTCTATCGGCGGTCGGTCCGGACTCTGGGCGCGCGGGACTACACCCCCGGGCAGGTCGACGCCTGGGCCAGCCGGGGGCCGGACGCCGCGCGCTTTCGTCAGAAGATCGGCGACGGGCGCAAGGGCTGGGTTGCCGTCGACCCCGAAGGCCAGGTCTGCGGCTTCGCCGATCTGGAAGCCGATGGCCATGTCGCC
>CAXICH010000097.1:0-7986 GCA_964022245.1 uncultured Alphaproteobacteria bacterium | reverse complement strand
TCTCGGCCAGGGTCTCCAGCATGGCGGCGTCGGTGCCCCATTGTCCGGAGGCGGTCTTCTTGCCCCCGGGCAGGTCCATCTCGCCGAACAGGATCTCGCCGATCTGGCGGGGGCTGGCGATGTTGAAGGGCCGCCCTGCGACCTCGTGGGCCCGGGTTTCCAGCTCGGCCATCTTCAGTCCGAACTCGGACGACAGGCGCTTCAGCCGGTCGGGATCGACGCGGATGCCGGCCAGTTCCATCTGGGCCAGCACCGCGGGCATGCCGCGTTCCAGTGTCTCATAGACGGTGAAGAGTCGTTCCCCGGCCAGTTGCGGCTTCAGCAGCCGCCAGAGGCGCAGGGTGACATCGGCATCCTCGGCGGCATAGGCGGTGGCGGGCTCAAGTGCGACGTGGCGGAAGCTTTTCTGTGACTTGCCGGTGCCGCACACGGATTTGAACGGGATCGGCTCATGGCCGAGGTGCAGGCGCGACAGCTCGTCCATGCCGTGGCCGTGGATGCCGCCCTCCAGCACATAGGAGATCAGCATGGTGTCATCGATCGGCCCGACCGCAATGTCGTGCCGGGCCATGACCGCCAGATCGTATTTGATGTTCTGGCCGACCTTGAGGACCGCCGGGTCTTCCAGCAGGGGCTTCAGAAGCGCAAGCGCCTCATCCATCGGGATCTGGTCGAGGGTCTCGGGCGGGGTCTCGCCGTCGAAGTCCAGCCCGCCCGACTGCGCCCTGGGCTCGGCTTCGTGGGTCAACGGCACATAGCAGGCCTCGCCCGGCGCCACCGCCAGTGACAGGCCGCACAGACCGGCGTGGCTGGACGACAGCGCGTCCGTCTCGGTGTCGAAGGCCACCACACCCGCCTCGGTGGCCCGGGCGATCCAGCGCTCCAGATCGGCAATCGTCTGCACACAGACATAGGCCGCCGTATCGAAGGTCTCGGGCGTCGCCAGCTCGGTGGCGGGCCTGGGCGCATGGCGGGGCGCGGAGACCGGGGCGTTGAGCGCCCGGGGCCGGCCATTGGGCGCCGGCTCGAACGGCGTGGCCTTGCCGTCGCCCACCCGCCGGGCCAGCGAGCGGAACTCCATCTTTTCCAGAAAGGCGGCGAGGGTCTCCGAGTCGGGATCCCGCACGGCGAAGTCGGCGATCGGCTCAGGGGCCGGCGCGTCGCACGTCAGTCGCACGAGCTGGCGGCTGAGCCGGATCTGCTCGGCGTGGGTCTGAAGCGTCTCGCGGCGCTTGGGCTGTTTGATCTCGCCCGCCCGGGCCAGCAGGGTGTCGAGGTCGCCGTATTCGTCGAGCAGCTGGGCGGCGGTCTTGGGGCCGATGCCCGGCGCGCCCGGCACATTGTCGACGCTGTCTCCGACCAGGGCCTGAAGGTCGATCATCTTGTCCGGCGTCACGCCGAACTTTTCCATCACCGCGTCCTCGGCCAGCACCCGGTCCTTCATCGGGTCCCACATGACGACGCCGCCCCCGATCAGCTGCATCAGGTCCTTGTCGGACGAGACGATGACGGTCTCGCCCCCGGCATCGCGGGCCTTGCAGGCATAGGTGGCAATCAGGTCGTCGGCCTCATAGCCGGGCAGTTCGACGCAATGGACCCCAAAGGCCGCCGTGGCCTCGCGCACCAGGGCGAACTGGGGCACCAGGTCCTCGGGCGCCGGCGGGCGGTGGGCCTTGTAGTCGGCATACAGATCGTTGCGGAAGGTCTTTTCCGAGTGGTCGAAGATGGCGGCCAGATGGGTTGGCCCGCCCTCGCCCTTCATGTCGCGCAACAGCTTCCACAGCATGTTGCAATACCCCTGGACCGCGCCGACCGGCAGTCCGTCCGACTTGCGCGTCAGCGGCGGCAAGGCGTGATAGGCGCGGAAGATGTAGGCCGAGGCATCGATCAGCCACAGACGTACCTCGCCGCTCGGGTCGGGGGTGCCAGATTCGGAGGGGGCGGAGTCGCTCATGACGCGACCATAGAGGGGTCCGGCGCGTCCGTCAGCCGCGAAGCACCGTGCCGGTCGTCAGAACTGGAACCAGCTGTCCCCCGGTTCGCGATCGCCCGGATCCAGCCGCTGCTGCCCCCAGGCGAAGATCATCAGCATCTGGTGACTGCGAATACGGAACTGGCCCGTCATCGGCACGATCGCGCCCAGGGCCTGGCCGGTCTTCGCGTCATAGACAAAGCCCGAGAATTCGGCGACGCCGACCCGGTCACGACGGCTGTACACCGACAGCTCGGGGACCGAGACCACATTGAAGGTGTCATTGATCGGCAGGCGCACGGCCGGAATGCCGAATACGCGTCGCATCTGTTCCAGCGACAGCGCGCCGGCGCGGATCTCGAAGATGGCGTCGGCCTCGTCCCGCGTGCGGGCCAGCGGATAGCCCGCATGAAGCACCGCGCCGCGGATGGCGCTGACGGCATAGGGGGCGCTTTCGGCGCGGAAATAGGTGTCGTCGACGAACACGCGGGTGCCCGGCGGCACCGGCAGGCGCAGGCCATCGACAGCGGCATCGGTGGCCCGCGCCACCAGCAGCTGTTCGGTGGCTGTGCGCCCCGGATTGGTCTCGGTGGTCGAGGCACAGGCCGAAACCGCCAGCGCCAGTAGAACGAAGGCGAGCGAGCCCCTGACCAACTGCCCTCGTGTGGCATGGAGATCCACGGTTCGGCGGGGGTCAGGGCCTCGCCCTCCTGCAGAAGCTCGATCGAGATCCCGTCCGGCGAGCGGACAAAGGCCATACGCCCGTCGCGCGGCGGACGATTGATCGTGATGCCCGCATCCATAAGCCGTTGGCAGGTCGCATGGATGTCGTCGACCTTATAGGCGAGGTGGCCGAAATTGCGCCCGCCGGTGTAGGTCTCGGGGTCCCAGTTGTACGTCAATTCCAGCTCGGGCGACCGGTCGGCGGCGGAGCGGTCCAGATCCTTCGCGGCCGCCAGGAACACCAGGGTGAACCGCCCGGCCTCATGGTCCATCCGGCGGACTTCGCTCAGGCCCAGATGATCACAGTAGAAGCGAAGCGAGGCGTCCAGGTCAGAGACCCGGACCATGGTGTGCAAATAGCGCATGCGGTCCAGCCGGTTCGGGGGGAGCGGGATAGGGGTCTTCTAGAGGCCTCTTGATCGTCCGGGGGTCAATTCGCGTAACGGGTGTTCCGGTGCGCCTCAGTGGGCGTCATGTCGCGGGGCAGGGTCGCGATACTCGCTGTCCTGAACCAGATCGGCCACCAGTACGAAGCGGCGGTCGCAATAGCCGCAGTCGACCGCGCCCCCGTCGCCGATCTCCATATAGACCAGCGGATGCCCCAGGGCTCCGCCGCCGCCATCGCAGGCGACCCGGTGCTGGATGACGGGGATTTCCTCGGGCGCCAATTCGGCGGAACCGGGGACGGGAACGGGATGACGCGGCGGCATTTCTGAACCCTGAGCTTGGCGCGGAGGCGAGCGAGGCATACCTATGCGGCGCGCCGACCGGCGTCAAACGCCTGATCCTGTATTCGGAACCCCATGACCGCTGCCTCATCGCTGCCCGACTCCGCCATCCGCATCCGTGGCCTGACCAAGACCTATGCGGGCTCGAAGAAGGCCCCGCCCAAGGAGGCACTGAAGGGCATTGATCTGGACATCCCGCGCGGGGCCATGTTCGGGCTGCTGGGGCCGAACGGCGCCGGAAAGTCGACCCTGATCAATATTCTGGCGGGCGTGGTGAAAAAGACCTCGGGCGAGGTGTCGATCTGGGGCCGGGACATCGACACCCGGCCGCGCGACGCCCGCGCCGCCCTCGGTGTCGTGCCGCAGGAGATCGTCGCCGACGTCTTCTTCACGCCGCGTGAGTCGCTGGAGGTCCAGGCCGGCTTCTATGGCGTGCCGGCCGATGAGCGTCGCTCCGACGCCCTGCTGGCGGCGCTCGGCCTGTCGGACAAGGCCAATGCCTATGTGCGCGCCCTGTCCGGCGGCATGAAGCGACGGCTGATGGTGGCCAAGGCCTTGGTCCATGCGCCGCCGGTGCTGATCCTTGATGAACCGACGGCGGGGGTCGATGTCGAGCTGCGCCGCCAGTTGTGGGACTATGTGCGCCGCCTGAACGCCGAGGGCGTCACCATCCTGCTGACCACCCACTATCTGGAGGAGGCGCAGGAGCTCTGCGACACCATCGCCATCGTCAACCGGGGTCAGGTCGTGGCCTGCGAACCCACGCCGCAACTGTTGCGGCGGCTGGATACCCGCAATGTCGTGGTCTCGCCGGAGACCCCGCTCACCACGCCGCCGGTTCTGGAGGGCTTTGAAGTGACGCCCCGGTCGGGTGGCGCCTTCTCGGTGACCTATCGCAAGGGCCGGTCGTCGGTGGAGCAGGTGCTGGCCGCCGTGCGCGCGGCGGGCGTCACCATTGCCGACATCTCGACCGAGGACCCCGATCTCGAAGACGTCTTCCTGGCCCTGACCTATGGCGACGACGCCCAGGGCGATCCGACGAAGGACTAGTTCTGCGCACTTCGACCAAGGCGCCTGTGACGCGATGCGAGTCTAACGATCCGGTTGGGTGAACTGGGGTTGTCCCTGCCAGACAACGCGAACCTCCGGCTCCTCGCGCGGCCAGAACCACCATACAAGGGCCGCTACGGCCAGCGTGGCGGCTCCGGCCATCAGTAGTTTCGAAGTTCGACGTTCGATCATTGTACCTTCGAGCGTTCCGCCACGACACCAGCCCTATATCGCACGACGTCCTTTTCTCAGAACGCCATCACCGTGCCCAGCAGGAAGCGGGCGCCGGCCCGGCCGAGGGCCTGGTCCGTGGCGGCCTGCAGTTCACGCGCCATCCGCTCGACATCGGGCGGGCTGTCGCCGCGCAGGCCGGCGGCCACCCGGGTGATCACGGTATTGTAGGCCGCTCTCAGGCGGGGCGCGGACTGGAGGGCGCGGGCGTGCAGGTCGGTGTCGGCCACATCCAGACCGGTCTCGACCGTCAGCACGCCACGACGTCCGCCTGCCCGACTGAAATTCGCCGTCGAGGTGCCGATCTGGATATAGGTCTGGCGCGCTCCACCGCCGCCACCGCCACTGCCACCGGTCATGGGCCTCTCCCGAAACTGCCGTCGGTCGAGGTCTAAGGCGCCGGGCTTAAGGGCCGGTTACAGGGTCCGGGCGCGGCGCGGTGCCGGCCAGATCCGGCCAGACCTGCAGCGCCGCCTCGCCGGTCTCGGTCCGCAGGACGCGCCCGGTGGCCACCTCGATCAGGCTCACCACCCCCTCTGTGACGATGTCGGGCGGGCAATCCTGGACGCGACGGACCTCGGTGAGGACGTAGAGGGTGTCGCCCTTGCCGCCCCAGCCGAGGCCGCGGGTCGCATACTCTCCGGGGGCCGGGTGCGGGCAGGCGTTCCGCAGGGCCAGTTCGGCGATGGCGGCCTCACGGACGCTCCCGGATTCCTGCGCCACCTGTCGCCCGCCGACCCGCCACAGCCGCAGCTCGCTCCAGGCTGCGCTGCCGGAGTCGTTGACGTAGAAGCCGCGTCCATTCGGGGCCCAGGACAGCTCCGACACCGGCCGGATTTCGCCGAGCTCGACCCGCTTCATGAAGCCGGCACTGTAGGTCAGCCGGGGGTCGTCCTCGCCACCATAGATCACGGTACGATCTCCCGTGGGAGCGGTAACCGTCGCCGAATGAACCTCCAGCAGGGTGGCCCGGGTGGCCACCGCCGCATCATCCCCTGCCGGCGCGGAACAGGCTGCGACTGCCAGAACGGCCAGCGCCAACGGCGCGCGGGGCGGCCTCATTGAAGGGGCGCGGTCGTGCGGTCCGTGACCATGGGTTTCAGGTCCAATCTCGCGAACAGGCGGGCATCCGCGTCCTCGTCCGGATTGGCGGTGGTCAGAAGACGGTCGCCGACGAAGATGGAATTGGCCCCGGCGAGGAAACACAGGGCCTGCATCTCCGGGCTCATGGCCTCGCGACCGGCAGAGAGGCGCACCATCGACCGGGGGCAGACGATCCGGGCCACGGCGACCGTCCGGACGAATTCGATCGGATCGATCTGGCCGCTCTCGAGGACCTCGTCCCCCAGCGGTGTGCCCGCCACCGGCACCAGGGCATTGACCGGCAGGCTGTCGGGATGGGCGGGCAGGGTCGCGAGGGCATGCAGCAGGCCGGCGCGGTCCCGGCGGGCCTCACCCATGCCGACGATACCACCGCAGCAGGTGCTCATGCCCGCATCCCGCACGTGCTTCAGCGTGTCCAGCCGGTCCTGATACGTCCGGGTCGTAACCACATCGGCGTAGTAGTCGGGCCCGGTGTCGAGGTTGTGGTTGTAATAGTCGAGCCCGGCGTCCTTGAGTTGGCGGGCCTGATCGGCGGTCAGCATGCCGAGCGTCGCGCAGGTCTCTAGCCCCAGCGCCTTTACGCCCGAGATCATGGCCGCCAGCTTCGGGGTGTCGCGGTCTTTCAGTTCGCGCCAGGCCGCGCCCATGCAGAACCGGTCGGCGCCACCGGCCTTGGCCGCCATGGCCTCGGCCAGCACAGCCTGGGTGTCCATCAGCTTTTCGGCCTTGAGCCCTGTGTCGAAACTGGCTGACTGGGAGCAATAGCCGCAGTTCTCGGCGCAGCCGCCGGTCTTGATCGACAGAAGTCGGCTGAGCTGGACTTCGGAGGGGTCAAAGGTCCGGCGGTGGACCTCGGCCGCGGTGAACACCAGCTCCATGAAGGGCTGTGCGAACAGGGCCTCGACCTCGGCAAGGGTCCAGTCGTGGCGGGGGGTGGCGAGATCACGGGTCATGGGCGCTTGATGCGATGACCGCCGCGCGGGGGCAAGCCCCCGGGATCAGATCTCCATCAGCAATTCGCCGTCCCTGAGATCCATCACCACCCGGCTGAAGACTCCCAGCACATCAACGCCCAGCAGCATGGCCGGCTGGTCCGCCAGCCCCAGATGCCGGAAGATGTGGAAGTCGCCCATCAGCACGCCCAGACGGTCCAGCACCATGTCGCCCAGGCGCACGGCGTCGATGATCATGGGGCGGGCGATCGCCGCCCGTCCGGTCGGGGACCGGATCGCCTGCGCCGTGCCGGCGGCCCGGAGGGCAAGGTCGGTCGCTCCGGCCGCTTCAGCCAGCACGGGGTTGATCAGGCTGACCTCGGCGCCGGTGTCGATCACCGCCGGGACCCTGACGCCCCGGACCCGCGCGTCCACAATCATCAGCCGCTCGGCCACGCCATCCGGTTCGCGCACGACCGGCGGGGCAAACCGGACGCGGGGACGCTCGGGCGCGAGGAAGCCCAGTTCCTCTATGCGGGGGCGCCCGATGGTGGCCCGGTGCCGACCGCGAAAGCGGAATTCGAGGCGATGTCCGGCAAGCAGGTCCAGCCCCAGCAGGCCGTCGAGGCCCAGCATGCCGCGCCGGTCGCCGAGGGCCAGCCGGGCCTGGCGCCGGTTCATGGCGCCGCTGCGGATATATCCGGCCCGGACCCAGGGCACGCGCTCGACACCGATCACTGTATTCATGTCGAGCTCGCCGCCGACCGTCAGACCGAGCCGGGAGACCAGGTCCGAGGCCAGGACCGAGGCGCTGGCGGCGGTATCGAGGGCAAATCTCAGGCCGGACTGTCCGTCGATCTCGACCTCGACGACGCCGCGCCCGGAATGGTCGGGATCGGCCGCGACCGGATCTTGGGCCCGGCCCGGTCCGGGCAGCACAAGGCTGGAAGCGCCTGCCAGAACCAGCCCACGTCGTGAGAAAGCGCCTGCTGCCATACCCCGACCGCTCCTCCCAAAGCGCACGCGGACCCGCAGGCTGGCACGAAAGGGGCCGTGTGGCGAGCGGGGCATATAAGGATGTCCTTATGTGTTTGTTGCTCCCGCGCCTCGCCCGGTCTATAGCGGCGGCCACACCCGTGACCGGCCCCGACGGCCCCTGCCGCGAAAGAGCGCTTCCCCATGACCGACTATATCGTCCGCGACATCTCGCTTGCCCCCTACGGCAACAAGGAAATCGCCATCGCCG
>CAXICH010000096.1:0-8162 GCA_964022245.1 uncultured Alphaproteobacteria bacterium | reverse complement strand
AGAGCTGACCGTGAGCGCCACGGGTGCCCGGCTGGGCCTGTCGAACGTGCCCAAGGGGGCCGCTCTGGCCGCCCGAACGGCCACGGCCGCGCGGATGGAGACGGTCCGGGCCCTGCTGGGCAACAAGCCGATCATCGTGCTGTCGGGCTATCGCAGCCCCGAGGTGAACCGGGCGGTGAAGGGGTCGCGGACCTCGGCCCATATGACCGGCCACGCTGTCGACTTCATCTGTCCCGGGTTCGGCCCCTCGGCCAAGGTGGCCGCGCATCTGGCCAAACACCTGACCGCCTATGACCAGGTGATCGAAGAGTTCGGCGAGTGGGTGCACATCGGCTTTGGCCCCGGCGATCGCCGGCAGGCCCTGACCGCGCGGCGGGTGGGCGGTCGGACCCGGTACACGTCGGGGATTGCGGGGTGAGTGGCCTGCAGATCTTCCCCGGCCGGGCAATGGTTCCGTGGTGGGTGAAGGCCGGCGGCGCGGCGCTGGCGATCGGGCTGTTCGGCTGGCTGGTCATGGACAAGCTGGACCAGCTGACGGCGTGGCTGCCCTGGTCGGATGAAAGCAAGCTGGAACGGTCGGAAGCGGCGCGAATCGACGCCGAGATGACCGCCATCGCCGACCAGCTGACAGCCGAAGCCGCCGTGCGGCAGGTCGAGCGGATCGAAACCCATACGCGCGAGGTCATCACCCTGCGCGAAGCGGCCGTCACGGCGGTCGATGAAGCCCGGAGCCCCCCCGATGCGGAAACCCCTCTTGACCCTGATCAGGCTGAGCGTCTGCGCGCTGGCCACCAGCGGCTGTGCGACCTTTATGCGCCCGCCTGTGACCGACCTTCCGACGGTGCCGCTGCCCCAGGCGGCGACCCAGCCCTGTCCGGTTTACCGGCTGCCCCCCAATCCGACCCAAGCTGATCTCGAGGCCGGGTACGAGATCCGGGGCCTGCAGATCGCCGAGTGTGACAGTCGCCGGCGGCTGGCGGTCGACACGGTGATCGAGCAGCAGTTGCGGAATGCGCGCTGGGCGGCCGAGGCGGCGAAGGTCAGGCGGTAGGGGGGGTGCCATCGATAGGGCAGGAAGCCGGACTTCTGCCAGCCGAGACCGACTATCGCATCTTCGGTGGGCCGCCGAGTTCCATCCTCAAGCGCGCCACTTCGGCCACATGCTTGCCGTCGATTGAGGCCCTCAAAATCAGCTCGTCTGCCCGGGAGAGAGACACTGGCACCTTGGGCAGGGGGATATAAACTAAAGAGCCATCGAAGGAGTCGGTCTCGCCCTCAAACTCAAGCTTTGCAAGTTCGGCGCCCGACGCAAGTTCGTAACTCGCTCGAATTGCAAACTTTGCTGAACTCGGAAAAAAGCCGAGTAGCGCCGCGATTTCGATGTTCAGAGGAAACCGCTCAGTTCTAAGCACTCCACTGTAACATCCTACCAGTATGAACTTTCCGGTGATTTCCTGCCGAACATCGTCGCAAAAGATGGCATGGTTCTTAGTCATCGATGGCTTCCTGGAGTGGTTCGGAGACAACCCGGACCTCAAGCCCGGGTGAGTGAGTGACCTGCCTCAGCTCCGACGATAGTAGGGGCATGCGAACTGCTGCTGTGGTGGGCCCGCGAGGCATCTCAGCATGCAGAACCAATCGATCGGGGTACAGCTTGGCCACGCGCAGTACACCCTTGGAGTATGAGGTGTGAACTTCACAGTCTTCCGCAACGGCACCATCGATAGGCTCAAGGTCGATCGTCAGATAGAAGCCCGCCGTCCGCGCGATGCGGCCCGCTTTATCGATCGTCATATTCGATGGCGCGCTCAGGCTCCGCGAAATCGTTGACCTGCTCACGCCCCAAGCATCGCTGACATCAGAAGGCTTGAGTCCTTTTGAACGGAGCGCTCGCCTGACAGTTGACCACAAGCGTCGAGCAGCGACGCCGCCGCCCAGTTCAACTTGATGCTTATTAACTCGCAGACGGCTACTATTTCGCTGCTCTCGAGCGATACTCTTGGAGACCAAGGTAAGGTTAGAGGTCGGGTCTGTCATAGTTATTGCTCATTCCACCAAGGAACAAATTGGAAGGCCTGGCCTTAGAAGTCTTCACGATTGCTCCAACTAGCACTGTGGACTTCTGAAAAGAGCGACTAGCGACGGCATTCTGCATTTGCGTAGTCTTCAGCTCCGCTTTTGCGGCAATTTCGGTTGCCAAGAAGTCAACCTCGGTGACGAAAGTGCCAAATAGGCGAGTGTGAGGTTGCCGGACCGTGGCGCGAAGCTCCCACGACCGCCAATCGTGGCCCGGTTGGGGAGAAATGACCTTGATGTCCACCCTGTCCTGTCCAGCGCCCACCGTCATTAGGTCACCGCTCAGAAACCCGACCATCAATGAAAGTGTCTCAATCCGGCGCTTCGCCGCCCGGGCTGGGGGCTCATCGGGAAGGCATGGCCAAGGGTCGGCATTGACGACGGCGGCCAAATCCGGCGGCATCCAAATCTCTCGACATATTGCTAACTCCTCGTCGCCAGCAGGTCGCCACCGGACGAGCCGCCCGGCATCCTCTAGCGCCTTCAACTTAGGAGGAGTTGCGCTATAAGGCAACAATCTTGCCTCCTGAGCTGACTCCGCAATTCAGCGCCCCATCCGCCAGCGGCCGCTGCAGCTCCTTCGCGATGTCCCAGGGCGCGGTCAGCCAGGTCTCGAACTCCTCCGCCTCGGTCAGGATCACGGGCATGGCCTTCGGGTGCACGGCACCGACCTCGGCGTTCGGTGTCGTGGTCAGGAAGGCATAGAGGTCGGTCGTGACCTCGCCTTCCTTCAGCTTGCGGGTGCTGGTCCACTGAGGGACCCAGACGCCGGCGAAGAAGGCCAGGGGCTCGGGATCCTCGCCCGCCAGGCGGAACCAGACAGGTTCGTACTTGCCCTCGGCGTTCCGGCCCGGCTCGCTGAACGCCGTGAAGGGGACGAGGCAGCCGCTCACGGGCTTCAGCCAGCGCCGCCAGTGCGGGCTCGAGGTGTTCCGGACATTGGTCACGCCCTTGTCGACCTTCTTGCCCTCGAGGGCGAAGGCGGGGGAGGGCAGGCCCCAGCGGGCCGTGGCCAGCACACGAACGCCGTTCGTCGCATCCTGCCGGACGATCGGCGCCGCATAGTCCGGGTAGACGGATCCGCCCTCGAGGTTGCCGGCCTGGTTCTCGATCGCCCGGGCGAGGTCGAGGATGGCGGCCGGGCCTTTGCGGAGGCTGTAGAGGTTGCACATGGGGCGACGCTACTGCGGCCCATCCCTCGGCGCCACCCACTTCCCCATGACGATCCGCCAACCCAGGCCCAGCAGCTCGGCCCGGCGCTGGTCGGTGTATTCCCACCAGGCTGGATCCCGCTCGCCGATGGTGTCGATCGGCTTGGGCCAGCTGCCCGACATATCCATGAAGGCGACCCGGCCCGGGCAGCCGTCGCAGGGGCAGCGCGGCCGACGGTTCGCCAAGGTGAAGCCGAACCCCTTGGTCGCGGCGATCCGGTTCAGATCCACGTCGCCGTGATGCTCGATCGCGACATCGCAGCGCCAGTGGATCGGTGCCTGGCTCTGGATCATCTCCCCAACCGTGCGCATGGGGTCAGGCGGTGCCGATCGGCCGGGCGCCGGCGCGGCGCAGATCGATGCCGGCGGCAAGCCGGGTGACATAGTCGGGATCCAGCGCCGCCAGCTGGTCGAGGACAGCGCGGATCTCGGCGCGGGTGCCGTCGGCCGGCAGGCCGAGGCGACGGCACAGGGCCGACAGTTCGTCGGCCAGCTGGTCGGCCGGCTGCTCGGGTCGCGGTTCGGATGCGGACATTCTGACCTCCCTCTCATTCCAGATTGCCTCGCCGATCGTGGCGGGGTGACCGCGTTGGCGCGCGGTTCACCTGCGGGTTGGCCCCCGCACGACAGACCGATCGGCCGCCCGGCCGGTCGCCGCCCCGCTCGCGCGAGGGCGGAGTTCTAACCGTGCGAAAGGCCCACACGCAATGAAAAGTTCTGCAAATGTTCTCATTCCGGACCAGGTGGCCGTGGCGCCATGTGATCCGCCAGCCGCGTGGATTGGCGGTAAGCGTCATCTGGCGCGGCGCATCTGTGCCATCCTGTCGGCCACCCCTCATGCGGCCTATGTCGAACCGTTCGTCGGTGCCGGCGGAGTCTTCCTGCGTCGCACGCTGAGGCCCAACGTCGAGGTCATCAATGACGTGTCCGGCGACGTGGTGACCCTGTTGAGGGTGCTGCAGCGGTTCCCCGAGGCCCTGCTGGCCGAACTACGCTGGCGGCCGGCCATGCGCGCCGAGTTCGACCGCATGAAGGGGCTGGATCCGGCCCAGATGCTGGACATCGAGCGAGCGGCCCGCTTCCTCTATCTGCAGACGCTCGCCTATGGCGGCAAGGTGACGGGACGCAGCTTTGGCATCGACACCCGGGGCGGCCACGACTTTGACCTGAAGCGGATCCGGCCGCGTCTGATGCGGCTGCACGACCGGCTGGCCGGGGTGATCATCGAGAACCTCGACTGGCGGAACCTGATTGATCGCTATGACCGCGATACGACGCTGCTTTATCTGGACCCGCCTTACTGGGGCAGTGAGGACGACTATGGTCCCGGCGTTTTCGGCCGCGCGGACTTTGCCGCCATGGCCGATCGGCTGAAGGAGGGGCGCAGCCGGTTCCTGTTCTCGATCAATGACCGACCAGAGATCCGCGAGCTGTTTGCCTGGGCCGACATAGAGGCCGTGTCCACGACCTATTCCATCGCAGGGGGCGACAAGTCCCAGGCGGCGGCCGAGCTGCTGATCGGAAAGGGCGTGGATCTGGCGCCGGCTGCGGGGCAGGCGCGGTTGCTGTGAGGAGGGGCTAGACCAGCCCCCAAGCCCGCTCGATGCGGGCGATTTCGCTCATCATCTCCATACGCAACGTGTTGTATCCGACTACGACCGTAGCGGCACCCTCTGCCCCCATGGGTCGGGTCTGGGCACCCTCGATGCGCTCGCGATAGGGCTCGCTGAGGTGTGGCCTCAGCGAGGCATAGTCTGGATGAGAACAGACCGGGAGACCTCCCGGGGGGATCACCATGACCCCATCCTGTTTCGGCCAGTACTCGAGGAGATTTGTTCGCCAGGCATCCACCAGTGCCGATCGGCGAGCGAGCTTGGCCCGTCTCTTTTCGACATCCCACTGAAAATAGAAGGCTGCAAAGCCCGCCAAGCCCCCGACGATGGCAGGTAGTACAAGCTGAGAAACCAACTGGATATCCATGCCGCGCGGGCTCCTTGTTTGGCGTGAGCATATGGCTCGAACGCTAGAGGGACCAGCGCAAGTCGATATCCGAAATCGGCGGGGAGCTTTGGGCGGCCAGGGCAAGTGACGGCAAAGCGAGCGGGGCGCTGTGCCCCCATGGCGTGGGAACGAGGCGTGAACCCGGTTCGGGACTATTCCGGGACTTTTCCTCCCGAACCGGGACATCCGATCCCTTTTTGTCCCGATTTTCTGGCGAGGCTGTCGCTGCGCCCTTGGCGCATAGCCCTGATAAATCAGGGAAAGATGGTGGCTGGAGGCGGACTTGAACCGCCGACCTGTGGGTTATGAATCCACCGCTCTAACCAGCTGAGCTACCCAGCCCGGGATCACCGGATCGCGCGGGCCAATGGGATCGGCCTTCGCGAGACGCGTCGCTATATAGGCCGGACGCGCCGGGTTCAAGCGTCTCCTTTTCGGAACGGCGCCCGGTCGCATGCGTATACAGTGAAGCCTCGTTTCCGCTCTGACCCAGGATTTGACATGCCCGCTTCCTCAGCACCTCTCCGCCGCAAGGTGTCCCCCGCCGGTCGCCTCGTGGCGGCCGCCTCACTCGCCGTGCTGATGGCTGCCTGCAACATGACCGGATCGGTCGGGGCCAGCCCTGCAGAGCCGGGCGATCCGGTCGAAACCCGGCCAGCCAATGCGCCGGACCAGCAACCTGCCTTCGAGAACCAGACCCGGGCGCCCGGCGTCATCACCGAAGGCCAGCTCAGCCATACGGTGGTCGCCGACGGTCTTGTCGAGCCCTGGGGCCTCGCCCTGATGCCGGACGGGAACTGGCTGGTGACCGAGCGGCCGGGCCGCCTGCGGATCATCACCCCCGACGGTCAGGTGGGTGAGCCGATCGCCGGCCTGCCCGCCGTGGACGCCCGGGGGCAGGGGGGCCTGCTGGATGTCGTCACGGGTCCGGACTTCGCCAATGATCGCAGGATCTACTGGAGCTATGCCGAGCCCCGCGACGGCGGCAATGCCACCTCGGTCGCCCGCGGCGTCCTGTCGGAGGACGGCAGCCGGGTCTCGGAGGTCGAGGTGATCTTCCGCGCCCTGCCCACCTATGACGGCGACAAGCATTATGGCTCGTCGCTGGCATTTGCGCCCGACGGCAAGCTGTTTATCACCCTGGGCGAGCGCTCGGACGCGCCGATGCGGCCCCAGGCCCAGGACCTCGGCTCTCACATGGGCAAGACCATCCGCATCAACGCCGATGGATCGGTGCCGGCCGACAATCCCTATGTCGGCCAGGACGGCGCCTTGCCGGAGATCTGGTCTCTGGGCCACCGCAATGTGCAGGGGATCGCCATCGGATCGGACGGCGCCGTCTGGACGGTCGAGCACGGCACCCGCGGCGGCGACGAGGTCAACCTTGACCAGGCCGGCCTGAACTACGGCTGGCCCGAAGTCGCCTATGGCATCGAATACCGCGGCGGCGAGATCAATCAGGGCATCACGCAGAAGGAAGGCACTGAACAGCCCGTCTATTACTGGGATCCGGTGATCGCGCCCGGCGGCATGGCGCTCTACGACGGGGCCATGTTCCCGGGCTGGCAGGGCAATCTGCTGGTCGCTGCGCTCAAGGAGAAGCACATTGCCCGTCTGTTGATCGAGGACGGTCGCGTGGTGGGGGAAGAGCGGCTGCTGACCGATCTGGGCGATCGGGTCCGCGATGTGGCGGTCGGGCCGGACGGCGCAGTCTGGGTCGTGACCGACGAGACCAACGGCAAGCTGGTCCGCCTCTACCGGCCCTGATGACACCCCACGGCGACGGCCACCGGTCCGTGCGGGCCGGGCCGTCGCCGCATTGTTACTTGACGTTGACGTAAACGTAGGGTTTCTGACGCCCACGTTTCGATTCCGAACTCGCCCTCACGTAGCGAGGCCCCGCGGGCCGAGTGCCAGGGCCAGCAAAAGAGAGACAGCCCATGACCGAGGCCTATATCTACGACGCCGTCCGCACGCCGCGCGGCAAGGGCAAGAAGGACGGCAGCCTTCACGAAATCACCGCCCTGTCGCTGGCCACCCAGGTGCTGGAAGCCCTGCGTGACCGGAACGGGCTCGACACGTCCAAGGTCGACGACGTCATCCTCGGCTGCGTCTCGCCCGTGGGCGAGCAGGGCGCTGACATCGCCCGCACGGCCGTGATGAACGCCGGCTGGGCCGAAACCACGGCGGGTGTCCAGGTCAACCGCTTCTGCGCCTCGGGGCTTGAGGCCGTGAATATGGCGGCCGCCAAGGTCAAGTCGGGCGAGGCCGATATGGCTGTCGGCGGCGGTATCGAGGCGATGAGCCGCGTGCCCATGGGCTCCGACGGGGGCGCCTGGCCGGTCGACCCGACTTCAGCGTTCAAGACCTATTTCGTGCCGCAAGGCGTCTCGGCCGACATGATCGCCTCCAAATGGGGCTTCTCGCGCGCCGACGTCGACGCCTATTCGGTCGAGAGTCACAAGCGGGCCGCCCGGTCCTGGGCCGAGGGCCGCTTCAAGGGCTCGGTCGTGCCGGTCAAGGATCAGCTGGGCCTGACCATTCTGGATCACGACGAGACCATTCGTCCCAACACCGACATGCAGACGCTTGGCGGGCTCAACCCGTCGTTCCAGATGATGGGCGAAATGGCGTTCGACGCCGTCATCAACCAGCGCTACCCCGAGGTGGCGCGCGTCAATCACGTCCACACCCCGGGCAACAGCTCGGGCATCGTCGATGGTTCGGCCGGGGTGCTGATCGGCACGCTGGAGGCGGGCAAGGCGCTGGGCCTCAAGCCGCGCGCCCGCATCGTCGGCGCCGCGTCGATCGGCTCGGAACCCTCGATCATGCTGACCGGCCCCGAGTTCGTGACCAACAAGCTGCTCGGCAAGC
>CAXICH010000095.1:0-8408 GCA_964022245.1 uncultured Alphaproteobacteria bacterium | reverse complement strand
TGGCCTTTATCCGTGTATAGAGGCGGCCTCCCTTACCGCCCGGCCCGAGGTTCATGCCTTGGCCGGGCGCGGTCGTTTCGGCGACCCTTCTTGCTGTTCAGGACCTTCGATGCCGTTTCCCGTGACCCACCCCGCGCTTGATCGCGCCCTTGCCGACCGTGGCTATGCCGAGCCCACGCCGGTGCAGGCCGCCGTGCTGGAGGGCGACCATTCGGGCTCGGACCTGCTGGTCTCGGCCCAGACCGGCTCGGGCAAGACGGTGGCCTTCGGCCTCGCGGCCGCGCCGACCCTGCTGGGCGAGGCCGAGCGCTTCGGCAAGGCGGGCAAGCCGCTGGCGCTGGTGATCGCGCCGACGCGCGAACTGGCCCTGCAGGTCGCGGCCGAGCTGACCTGGCTGTATGCGGGAACCGACGCGAAAATCGGCACCTGCGTGGGGGGCATGGATGCGCGGAAGGAGGCCCGGGCGCTCGGCTGGGGCACCCATATCGTCATCGGCACGCCCGGCCGCCTGAAGGACCATATCGACCGCGGCAATCTGGACCTGTCCGAGCTGAAGCTGGCAGTGCTGGATGAGGCCGACGAAATGCTCGACATGGGCTTCCGCGAAGACCTCGAGTTCATCCTCGACCAGTCGCCGGCCGAACGTCGGACGCTGCTGTTCTCGGCCACCATTGCGCGCGAGATCGCCATTCTGGCCAAACGCTATCAGCGCGATGCGGTGCGGATCGACACCACCAACAAGAGCCAGCCGCACGGCGACATCGAATACCGCGCCATGCGGATCGCGCCGAACCAGATCGAACATGCGGTCGTCAATGTGCTGCGCTTCTTCGAGGCGCCCGGCGCGCTGGTGTTCTGCTCGACGCGCGAGTCCGTCAAACATCTGCAGGCGGCCCTGCGGGAACGCGGATTTCAGTCGGTCGGCCTGTCGGGCGAGTTGAGCCAGCGCGAGCGCACCGACGCGCTGCAGGCACTGCGCGACGGTCAGGCGCGGGTCTGTGTGGCGACCGACGTGGCCGCGCGCGGGCTGGACCTGCCCGATCTGGGGCTGGTCATTCATGCGGAGCTGCCGGTCAACCGGGCGACCCTGCTGCACCGGTCGGGCCGGACGGGCCGCGCCGGCAAGAAGGGCGTGTCCGTCCTGCTGGTGCCCAATCCGAAACGCCGCCGGGCCGAGATGTTGCTGTCCTCGGCCGGGGTCGAGGCCAGCTGGGACGCGGCGCCCGGCGCCGACGCCATCCGCGCCCAGGACGAGGCGCGGCTGATCGCCGGCTCCATCTTTGACGAGACCGTCTCGGACGAGGACTTCGCCCTGGCCAGAAAGCTGATGGCCGAGCGCAGCCCCGAGGAAATCGCCAGCGCCTTTATCCGCCTGCAACGCGCCAAGATGCCGGCGCCCGAGGACCTGACCGATCCGGGCGACCGTCCGGCCCGCAAGGAACGCGGCGATGCGGCCACCGCCTGGCCGACCGAGCGGCTGCAACCGCACGAGGTCAGCTGGTTCCGCGTCGATGTCGGCCGTCACAGCGAGGGAAAACAGGCCGATCCCAAATGGCTGATCCCCGTGATCTGCCGTCTGGGCGGGATCACCAAGCGCGAGATCGGCTCGATCCGCATCCTGTCGCACGAGACCCGGTTCGAGATCGCCCTGCCCGCCGTGGAAGGCTTCCGGTCGGCGCTGGCCTCGGCGAAGAATGCCGAGGTGGCCATCACCCCGTCGTCCGCGCCGGACAATGCCTATGAGGCCCGGCCGAAGCGGCCCTTCGTCAAGAAGCCCTATGCGCCGCGGGCCGAGGGCGAAGCCGACGGGGGCGAGCGTCCGCGTCCGGCCTGGAAGGCCAAGAAGCCGCCGTTCCAGCCGCAGACTGACGCAGCACCCGCAGAGGATCGCAAGCCGTGGAAGGCCAAGGGCGCCCCCAAGTCGAATGGCAAGCTGCGCGGCAATGCCCCGTTCAAGGGCGGAGCACCGAAGCCCCGTGCCGAGGGTGCGCCTCCTCCTGTCCGGACCAAGCCGCCGTTCAAGAAGGCCGGCAAGCCGCACAAGCGCGCGGGCTGAAGCCACCCCCTCCAGCGCTTCGCGGTCTCCCACCCCCGTGAACGGGGAGGACATACCCCTTGCCATTGCCGGGATCGGGGGACAGTGTTTGCCCATGAGCACGCACGCCCCTGAGGAACGGTTCGCCTCGTTCGAGGCCTTCTATCCGTACTACATCCACGAGCACTCCAACCGGACCTGCCGGCGGATTCATGTGGTCGGGTCAGCGCTGGTGCTGGTCGTGCTGGCGACCGCGATCGTGACGCGGAATGCCTGGTGGCTGCTGGCCATGCCGCTGGTCGGCTACGGCTTCGCCTGGGTCGGGCATTTTTTCTTTGAAAAAAACCGGCCCGCGACGTTCAAATACCCGCTGTGGAGCCTGATGGGCGACTGGCGGATGTTCTTCGAGACCGTCAGCGGCAGGCGCCGCTTTTAGTCCCAAGCGGGCGGGCAGCCGTCGAAGGTGCCGGCGCGGACGACCGTCAGCGAGCGCATGTTCAGCGGCATGACCGGGGCCATCGAGCCACGACCGTGGCCGGTATAGAGATCGATCTTGTTGCCCTTGATGGCACCGCCGGTGTCCGAGGCATACCAGTAGCCGTCGTGAATCGTGCCGTCGGCGAGCACCAGACCCACCGTTTCCTTGATGAACAGGCGAGTGCGGCGGGGCACCACGCGCGGGTCGATGGCGACCGTACGCATGGCGATCGGACGACAGCCCAGCGAGTCGTTGCCCGTCGCGCCGCCCCCGCCTGCGTGATACATGCGCGCCGACAGCATCCAGTCGGCCGGGCGCACGGCCAGGGCCTTCTGATCCTCGTCGAGTGACAGCCAGACATCCGGGGCGAACCCATGCTCGGCGGCTTCGGCCTCGGCCGAGACCAGCGCTTCATAGGGTACGGGGTCGACGGAGGAAGCGACCGCAGGGGTCACCAGGGCCAGCACAAGGGCGAGGGTCTTGAACATCATTCAATCACGGAATCACCGGCCCTCAACCCGACCGGCGCCGGGGACTTGCCCGGGGAATGGGACAAGAAGACGGCAGGGAGAGCGCGGGTTGGTCAGATCCTGTGGCTTGGCCTGTGGACCGGTTCGGGTCAGAGTGGCGCCGGGAGGAAGGAAAAGCCATGCGGATTGCGCGGTTAGGACTTCTGGCTGTCATGGGCGTGGGGGTGCTGGTGCTGGCCGCCTGCGACAGGGTGACGCCGGGGGCTGACACATCCCTGCCCCCACCCCTCCCCGACGGCGTGACGGTGGTGATCGACGATCAGGACGGGCCGGCGCGCCTGGGTGTCGGCCAGACGATGGCGGTGACGCTGAGCTCGAATTTTGACTGGCAGATCGCGGTCCTCCCGGATCACCTGGCGCTGCTGGGAACGGAGACGGGCCCCACGGACACCGCCCAGCGGGACGGCGGCGCGACCGGCGGAGCCAGCTGGTTTGTGTTCCACCTGAAGGCTGTCGCAGTCGGCGAGAGCGATCTGGTGCTGGTCGAGGCCCCCGGATGGGAGCCGGAACGCCAGATGCAGACGGTCGTCATTCCGGTGCGGGTGGAACCCTGAGCGCAGACGGGTCTATCAAGGGGCGCTGATCGCGACGGAGCCCGCCCGATGAAAGACCATCCTGCCACGCCGCTGGTCGGCTATGCGCCCCTGACGGACGATGAGGCCACCGGCCGCGCCACGGCCTTCCGCGAGGAGATGGCGCGCCGGCGCACGGTGCGGGAGTTCTCGGACCGGCCCGTGCCGCGGGCCGTGGTCGAACAGGCGCTGCTGACCGCCGGCTCGGCCCCGTCGGGTGCCAATCACCAGCCGTGGTTCTTCTCCGTCATCGAAAGCGCGGACGCCCGCGCCCGCATTCGCGAGGCGGCCGAGGTCGAGGAGAAGGCCTTCTACGAGACCAAGGCGCCGCAGGAGTGGCTGGAGGCGCTGGCGCCGCTGGGCACCGATCCGGACAAGGGGTTCCTGGAGGTCGCGCCCGTGCTGATCGCCATCTTCGCCCAGAAGCGGGGCGGGCCCCGGCCGGGTGATGCGAAGAAGAACTACTATGTCACCGAGAGCGTCGGCATCGCCACCGGCCTGCTGATCGCGGCCCTGCACCGGGCGGGCCTTGCGACCCTGACGCACACGCCCGCGCCGATGAGCTTCCTGAGCGAGATCTGCGGGCGGCCTGCCGAGGAGAAGCCGTTCCTGCTGCTGGTGGCCGGCCATCCGGCGGCGGACGCGACTGTGCCGCTGGCGGCGCTGGACAAGAAGCCGCTGGACGCCATCGCCGCATGGATTTAACCCCGCCCGCAGTTGCCGGAGCCCTGCCATGAAACGCCTGATCGCCGCCGCCGTCGCCCTGACCCTGATCGTTCTGCCTGCCGCCGATGTGGCGGCGTGGGGGGCCAGCGGACACCGGATGGTGGGCCAGGCCGCCATGCGGGCCCTGCCCGAGGAGTTGCCGGCCTTCCTGCGCACCCAGGAGGCCGCCGCCCAGGTCGGCGAGCTGTCGCGCGAGCCTGATCGCTGGAAGGGCGCGGGTCAGCCGCATGACCGCGAGCGGGACACCGCCCACTTCGTCGACATGATCGCCGATGGCCGGGTGATGACGGAGGCGGGACCGCACATCCGCGACCTGCCCGCCCTGAAGTCCGAGTACGACGCCCGGCTGCTTGAGGCCGGGATCAAGGTCAACGATGCCGGATACCTGCCCTATGCGATCATGGACGCCTGGCAGCAGGTGGTCCAGGATTTCGCCTACTGGCGGGTGCTGGTGGCGGCCGAGGCGCGCGAGACCGACATGGCGCGTCAGGCCTGGTACCGCGAGGACCGGCTGCGGCGCGAGGCCCTGATCCTGCGCGACATCGGCCTGCTGTCGCACTACATCGGAGACGGCGCCCAGCCGCTTCACACGACCATCCATTACAATGGCTGGGACCGGGATACGGACAACCCCGAGGGATTCACCCGGTCGCGCCAGACGCACGGCGCCTTTGAGGGCGACTTTGTCCGCGACCGCACCAATCTGCAGGGGATCGAGGCGGCCATGACGGCGCCGCGTCTGGACGGGTTCGACCTGCGCGTCCGGACGGCCGACTATCTGCTGGTCTCGCTGGGCGAGGTCGAGCCCTTTTACCGGCTGGAGAAGGCGGGCGGCTTCATCGAGGCCGATCCGCGCGGCGTGACCTTTGCCACCGAAAGGCTGGCGGCCGGGGCCAGCGAGCTGCGCGACCTGATCGTGCTGGCCTGGCGCGAGGCGGGCACCCGGTCGATCGGCTGGCCGAACGTCAAGGTGTCCGAGGTCGAGGCCGGCACCGCCGACCCGTGGCTGGCCATGATCGGTCAGGACTGACGGGTGCCAGACACCGCCCCGCTGACACCGCCCGTCGTCATTCTCGACAAGCCGCAGCTGGCCGACAACATCGGCGCCGTGGCGCGGGTGATGGCCAATTTCGGCCTGTCCGAACTGCGGCTGGTCAGCCCGCGCGACGGCTGGCCACAGGACCGGGCCTGGGCCACCGCCTCGGGCGCCGACTGGGTGCTGGACGGGGTCAAGGTGTTCGACAGCGTGGCCGGGGCGATCGCCGACCTCAGCACCGTCTTTTCGACCACGGCCCGCCCGCGCGAGACGCGCATGCCGGTGCGCACGCCGCGCGAGTCGGCGCGGCTGCTGTATGACGACCGGGCGTCGGGGCTGGGCGTCGGCCTGTTGTTCGGCGGCGAGCGGGCGGGGCTTGAGACCACCGACATCGCCCTGACCCAGGGGATCACCACCATCCCCATCGACCCCCGGCACCATTCGCTGAACCTCGCCCAGGCGGTGGCGATCAACGCCTATGAGTGGCGGACGCTGATCCTTGACGCCCCGCCGCCGCGCTTCCGCGAGGGCGATCCGCCGGCGTCGAACGACCTGCTGGTCGGCATGTACGAGCATCTGGAGACCGAGCTGGAGGCCGGGGGCTTCTTCCATCCGCCCGAGAAAAAGCCCTCGATGAGCCAGAACCTGAGGGTCATGCTGGGCCGGGCGGGGTTCAGTGCGCAGGAGGTGGCGACCTTCCGCGGCGTGATCCATGCGCTGGCCAGAGGTCGCGGACGGCTGCTGGCGCGGATGGCGGAAAAGCGCGCCGCGGCCGACCGTCAGGACTGATCACTGGCGCGCGGTGCGCCACGGGCGGACAGTCTCCCCGACCCAGGGAGAGACCCATGCGACACCTGTTTGTGGCCGGATTGACCGCTGCCGGAGTGATGGCCATGGCGGCGCCCGCCTCGGCCCAGTCCATGGATGTCCCGGGGATCGTCGAGGACGTCCTGGGCCAGATCTGCGTGCCCTACGCCGAGACGGGCGATGTCGCGGCCGCCATCCAGGCCGCCGAGGCCCTGCGCTATGAGATCATCGCGGACGAGAGCGGGATGGACCTCGAGTCGGATCGTCCGTGGGCCTATGTGCAACTGACCCGCCGGCACCATGGCACGGTCACACTGGAGCTCAGCTATGGGCGTGGCCTCTGCGCTGTCGGCATTCATGAGGGCGGGGCGTCGAACATGGTTCCGGGCGCCGAACCCTTCGTGCAGGCTCTCGGTCTGGAAGCGCTGGTGCTGTCCACCGAGGGGCAGCCGACCACCGACATGGCCGTCTGGCGCCGCCGCTCCACCCAGCTGGTCATCAGCCGCAGCCCGCGCTTCTCGCCCGGTTCAGAGATGGTGCTGAGTTTCGAGCTGCCCTGAGAGCGACCTGACAAAGTCCGGCACGACGCGGGTCGCGGGGCCGAAATGCGTCTCGTCGAACAGGTCGGAAATGAGCGAGGGCTCGAGGTTCAGCTCGACCGTGCGGGCGCCGGCGTGTCGGGCGATCTCCACGAAGCCCGCCGCGGGATAAACGGCCCCGGACGTGCCGATGGCGACGAACAGGTCGCAGGCCTGCAAGGCGTCGTGGATGACCTCCATCTCCAGCGGCATTTCGCCGAACCAGACGATGTGCGGCCGCAGCCGTCCCTCGGGGTGATAGGGCGAGGCGCTGTCCGGGGTCAGGTCGCCCGGACAGTCGCAGATCCGGCCCGTGCGCGTGCAGGCGGCCTTCAGCAGTTCGCCATGCATCCGGATCAGCCGAAAGCCCGGGGCGGGGTCGACCTCGGCATGGGCGCGAGCGTGCAGGTCATCGACATTCTGGGTCACGAGCGTCAGCGCCCCCGGCCAGCGCGCGGCGAGCCCCGCCAGGGCCCGGTGCGCGGCATTGGGCCGGACCTCGGCCAACTGACGCCGCCGGGCGTTGTAGAAGTCGTGGACCGTGGCCGCGTCGCGGTGAAAGGCCTCGGGCGTCGCCACATCCTCGATGCGGTGGCCCATCCACAACCCGTCCGAAGCGCGAAAGGTCGGCACACCGGACTCCGCCGAAATGCCCGCGCCGGTCAGGATGACGATGTTGCGGCGGGTCAAGGGGACGCCTTTCTCCGCTGGTTCGCTCGGAGCACGCTTTTCGAATGCCTGTACTCAGGCGGAAGTCTGTACTTGTCTTCCCGGTCATACTTGCGGTCGCCGTACACTGCGGTAGCGCGCAACAACCTAAGGCCGCGCCACGTGACAAAGGCGAACCACACAGCCGCACACCCGAACAAGACACCGGTAGCCGGAGAATAAGGGATCAGGGTCGCAAGCAGACAGAGCAGTATCGATGGCAAGAGTGGCAATGGCCGGTTGGGGTTGGCGATAATCAGACGATCAACCCCACGCCTGACGCTGAGATAAGCTCGTCGCAATGGCCGCACGGCCCGCCTCCAGTGTCGTGTAGAGTGGCCTGCAACCTTGATCGGTTGTGTCAGGAATGCCAATCCCATCCGGCCACTCAAGGAGCCCTCCCCCATGAAGACCCGTGCCGCCGTAGCCTTTGAAGCGAAGAAGCCGCTGGAGATCGTCGAGGTCGATCTGGAGGGGCCCAAGGCGTTCGAGGTGCTGGTCGAGATCAAGGCGACGGGCATCTGCCACACCGACGCCTATACGCTGGACGGTCTGGACAGTGAGGGCATCTTCCCGAGCATTCTGGGCCATGAAGGCGCGGGCGTGGTGGTCGAGGTGGGGCCCGGCGTGACCTCGGTCGAGGTCGGCGACCATGTGATCCCGCTCTACACACCCGAATGTCGCCAGTGCAAAAGCTGCCTGAGCCGCAAGACCAATCTGTGCACCGCCATCCGCGGCACGCAGGGCAAGGGCCTGATGCCCGACGGCACGTCGCGGTTCAGCTACAAGGGTCAGGCGATCGCCCACTATATGGGCTGCTCGACCTTCTCGAACTACACCGTCTTGCCCGAGATCGCCCTGGCCAAGATCCGCAAGGACGCGCCGTTCGACAAGGCCTGCTACGTCGGCTGCGGCGTGACCACGGGCGTGGGCGCGGT